>JANOFZ010000289.1:0-1680 GCA_031413935.1 Thermoleophilia bacterium
ACGTCGCTCGTCAGCCGCGCGATGATCCAGCCTGCCTTCTGCTTCGAGAAGTACCGCAGCGAGAGCGACGTCAGGTGCTGGAAGAGGTCGCGGCGGAGATCGAGGACGATCTGCTGGCCGATTCCGGCGAGCATCAGCCACGTCGTCGTCCCCAGGATCCACGCCATGAGCCCGATGGCGATGTAGAGGATCACGTCGGCCGTGAGTCGCGTCAGGTTGTCGGCCTTGATCCCGTTGTCGATCGCGTCTCCGACGATCGCCCAGCCGGCGACTGGCGCGGCCGCGGAGACGGCTGCGAGCAGCATCACGCCGGCCAGCCGCTTGCGGCGACCGACCGTGTAGCGCCCGAGGCGCGACAGTCCTGTTCGTTGGCTATGCGGCAAGTGCCTCGTCTCCGAAGAGGTCGGTGAAGGCTCCGCCGAGGCGGATCAGATCCTGCGGTAACCCGCTCTCGACGATGCGGCCGTCCTTCAGGACGACTGCGCGGTCGGCGACGAGAATCGTTGAGAGGCGCTGGCCGGCAATCAACACCGTTCGTCCGGCGACCGCCGGCCGCAGCGTCGCCACGAGATGACGCTCGGTTTCGGTGTCAACGGCCGACATCGGGTCGTCGAGCACGATCACGCGAGATCGGGCAACGAGCGCCCGCGCAAGAGCGACGCGCTGACGCTGGCCACCGGAGAGGTTCACGCCGCGCTCGCCGATCAGCGTGTCGTAGCCGTTCGGCAACCCGTCAACGAACGCGGCGACGCCCGCTGCCTCACAGGCAGCGAGCACGTCGGCCCAGTCGGCGTCCGGTCGTCCGGAGAGCAGGTTGTCGCGGAGGGGGACGGAGAAGAGAACGGGCTTCTGCGTGACGAGGGCGATGGAGCCTCGGAGCTCGGCGAGCGTGAGATCGCGGCTGTCGATTCCGCCGACGAGGACGCGCCCGTCGGTCGGGTCGTAGAACCGCGGCAGCAGGTTGAGCATTGACGTCTTTCCCGCGCCGGTCGCGCCGCACACCGCGACGATCTCGCCAGGTGCCACCTCGAGATCGACGCCGGAGAGAACCTCGCTACCGACGCCGTAGCTGAAGTGGACGTTCTCCAGCCTGATCGTCAGCGGGCCGTCCGGGAGATGCGCAGGGTCGTCCAGTTCGGTAAGCGCCTTGATGGAGCCGAGCCAGGCGAATGAGCGTGAGGCGGCAGCCGTGGCACGCTGCCCGAGGTTGATGATCCAGCCGAGGGCCTCGAGCGGCCATACGAGCTGCAGCAGCAGTGTGATGAACAGCGTGAACTGACCGATCGTGAGCGTGCCGGCGATCGCTTCCTTCCCCCCGAAGTAGAGAACGGCGGCGATCGCGAGCGACGGGAGGAAGATCAGACCGGGAAGGAACCGCGCCTCGATTCCCGCCTGTCGCATTGTCTCGGCGCGGACTGCCTCGGCTCGATCGCCGAACCGGCTTCGCACGTCGTCCTCGCGGCCGAACGCCTGCACCATCTCGATCCCGATCACGGCCTCGTCTGTCGCCTCGGTCAGGTTGCCCTTCTTCGCCTGCACGATGCGCGAGATGGGGTGCACTCTGTGCGCGAAGACGTAGGTGAGGATGGCGATCGGCGGCATTGCAAGCGCTGCAATCAGCGTGAGTTGGGCGTTGACGGAGAAGAGCACGATCGCGGCTCCGACGAGCATCATCACGCT
>JANOFZ010000290.1:0-2124 GCA_031413935.1 Thermoleophilia bacterium
ACTTCAGGTAGTCAGCGTCGAGCTTCTTGGCAAACGCCGTCGGCGTGAGCTTTCCACCCATCAACTCCTGGATCGCCGCCGTCACCGTGTCGTAGAACGTCGGCGTCGCCCAGTCCATGTACCCCGCCATCGCGTTCGTCGTGCTGAGCTTTGCCCAGCCGCCAAGAGCGTCACCCTTCACCCCGGCAGGCTTCTGCTTGACGACGATCGCGGGCACGTCGCCTGCAGCCTGAATCACCTTTGCGGCCGCAGGGCTCGTGATCAAGTTGATGTAGTTAGCCGAGAGTTCACGGTTCTTTGCCTTGGTCGGGATCGCCCAGGCGAGGCCACCGCTCGCGAGTGCACCAGGAGCCTGACCGGCCCGCGCGGCCGGAAGGAGCATCAGGCCCACGTTGCTCTTCAGCCCGGCTGCCATATCGCCAGTCTTCCACGTGCCCGTGATCGTGAACACGCCGGTGCCCTTGACGAAGTTCTTGGTCGCATCGTCGTAGCCGAGGCCTGCGTAGCCGTCCGAGTAGTACCCGGCATTCGCCCACTTCTGAACCGTGGCGGCCGCCTTCAGCACTGCCGGAGTCGACCACTTCGAGCCAGGCTTCCCGAAGATCGTGTTCCCCACCTGCGCCGCCGGAGCGACAGACATCAGGACCGACTGGAACTCGTGGATGCCGGGCCACTTGTCGAGGTTGCCGAACGCGATCGGTGTCTCGCCTGCGGCCTTCGCGGTCGCGAGCGCCTTCTCGAACTCGGCCAGCGTCTTTGGAACCGCGATCCCGAGCGCCTTCATCTTTGACTTGTTGTAGAAGACACCCACCCAGTCACCGGTCGTCGAGATGCCGTAGAGCTTCCCGCTGCCGATCTGGCCCTTCGGTGTTGCTCGGCCGTCGATAGTGAGCAGGGCGGCAGACTGGCGCTTGCCCCAACCCCACTTGGCCGAGTAGCTGTCGAGGGGCGTCAGCAGGTTTGCCTTGACGAGCTGGCCGAGATCGCCGAGGCCCTGGTTCACGTGCGTCACGTCCGGCGGATTCGATCCCGACAGCTGCAGCGCGTCCGTCTTGACCAGGTCGGCGTACGACTTCGAGACGTGCTTGATCGTAACGCCCGGGTTCGCCTTCATGAACAGCTTGTCGAGCTGCTTGAGAGCCGCGATGCGGGCCGTGTTGCCGCCCTCACCGTCCTGGACGACCAGCGTGGTTGCGGTGCGGGCGCCAGTTGCCTGACCGGCGATCACCGCTGCCACGATGGTGAGCATCGCGACGAAGGCGAGCGGAGCGCGAGCCGTACGGCCCGGGTGTGGGAAGTGCTTCATGATGAGATCGTTCCTCCTCCTGGTTGCGGCTTGCGCACGAGAGTCGCGCGAAAGCGATAACGGTCCGAACGATATGCGGTCTCACCGAGCTCGACGACCCGATCGGATGCGTCGTAGCTCGTCGTCCTTGCGAGGAGCAGTGGGCTCCCCGATGTGACCCCCAGTTGCCGTGCCTGCTCGGCATCGGCGGCGACGGCCTCGGTGGTGTAGTCGGCACGAACGAGTGCGGCGCCGGCTGCGTCCAGCACGGCGTACAGCGACGCCGTGCTGAAGTCGATAGCGGGTAGCTCCGGAGCACAGACGAGGGGAATCCTCGTTGCGTCGAGCGCGACTGCGACTCCGTTGAGCATCCGTAAACGGTAGAGCTGAAAGACATCGATGCCGGGGGCTACCCCGAACAGCTCCGCCTCCTCGAACGTTGCGGAGCGGATCTGCTTTCCGAGAACCCGCGAACTTGCCTCGAGGCCCTGTTCTGCCCCGAGCTCCGTGAAGCTGAGCAGGGCGTTCGGTGGTTCGGCGAGCGCAGCATCGCTCACGAATCGGCCACTGCCTCGCGCGGCCCGAACCAGACCGTCCTCGGCAAGTGCATCGAGAGCCCGGCGGACCGTTACCCGACTGACTCCCATCTGACCGGCGAGGTCTCGTTCGGACTGAAGTCGCGCGCCAGGGGGAATGACCCCAGACCTGATCTGCTCCGCGATCGTCTCCCTGACCTGGTCGTGCAAGGGCTGGGAACCGGCAAGGGAGGACGGCATCGCGCCGAGTATCGGGCACGGTCTGGTCTACGTCAAGTCACGGAATGGTCTCATAGTGGTGGG
>JANOFZ010000291.1:0-3177 GCA_031413935.1 Thermoleophilia bacterium
GCAGTACGGCGGCGTTGTCGGCATTGCGATGCAGTATCTCGGCGTCCCCTACGTCTGGGGCGGCATGAGCCCGGGCGGCTTCGATTGCTCCGGCCTCGTCGCCTACGTCTACGCGCAGGTCGGCGTCTCGCTCCCGCACCACGCCGCATCGATCTACAGCTATGGAACCCCTGTTTCCCAGTCAGATCTTCAGCCAGGCGATCTCGTCTTCTACAGCGGACTCGGCCACATGGGTATCGCCATCGGTGGCGGTCAATACATCCACGCGCCCCAGACGGGCGACGTGGTCAAGATCTCCAGCATCTATCGCTCCGGCTGGGTCGGCGCCAAGCGTCTGTAGGGGCTATGCGAAACGGCGTCTCGGCGCCGTGCAGCGTCGCCCGCGGGCGACGCTTTGGCTCGCCTAGGCTCGCCGCGCATAGCCACTACAGCCCCGAGCAACGCGCGTTACGGCTCGTATAATGACTCGACAGCGTCAGCGAAGTGCTCGAGGATCGGACGTCGTTTCAGCTTCAGCGTCGGCGTCATTTCATCGCGCTCCATCGTGAAGTCACGAGGGAGGATCGCGAATCGCTTGATCTGCTCGTAACGTGACCGCTCTCGGTTGACGCCGTCGACGATTCCCTGGATGAGCTCGCGCACCCGCTCGTTCACCGCCAACTCGTCGAGGCCACCGGCGATTCCCTGCTTCGCGGCCCACTTCCCGATCTCGATCGGATCCAATGTGATCAGCGCTGCCGGATACGGCCGGCGATCGCCGACCACGATCGCCTGCGATACGACCTTCGACGCCTTGAGGTCGTTCTCGATGTTCTGGGGAGCGATGTTCTTGCCGCCTGCCGTGACGAGGATGTCCTTCTTGCGGTCGGTGATCGTGACGAACCCGTCGGCGTCGATCTCGGCGATATCGCCCGAATGGAGCCACCCATCCGCATCGAGCACCTCGGCCGTCGCCTCCGGATCCTTGTAGTAGCCGGCGAAGACCGTACCGCTACGGATCAGGAGCTCGCCGTCCGCGGCGGTGCGCAACTCGGTGCCAGGGAAGGCCTGACCGACGGTGCCGAAGCGCCAGTCCTGAGGCGTGTTCGTCGTGGCACCTGTCGTACACTCCGTCAGGCCGTACGCCTCGAGTATGCGAATCCCGATTGCGTCGAAGAACTCTGCGATCTCCTGGGAGAGCGGCGCCCCGCCCGAGATCGGTGTCCGGAGACGACCCCCGAGCCGCGCCCGGATCTTGGCGAACACGAGTCGATCTGCGACGCGCAGCTTTGCGGCCAGCGCTCCCCCGAGCGGAAGACCGGCCGCCTCCCGGGCGCTGACCTCCCGGCCGACCGCGAGCGACCAGTCGATGAGGCGTCGCTTCGCGCCCGTCGTGTCGTCGATCGTGCTGACGATCGCAGTGTGGATCTTCTCGAAGACGCGAGGAACGCTGGGGAGGATCGTCGGGCGAACGGTCGTGAGCGCCTCCGCGGTCTGCAGCGGATCCGGCAGAAAGGCCGTCGTGTAGCCGACGTACGGGCTGGCGAGGTGCAGGAGTCGACCGAAATTGTGCGCCAGGGGGAGGTAGAGCAGCATCAGGTCGTTCTCGTGGATGTAGCCGGGGAGGTAGTCGATCACTGACACCATCGAGTAGTAGTTGCGGTGCCGGATCATGCAGGCCTTCGGCGGACCGGTCGTTCCCGAGGTGTAGATGAACGTGAACAGGTCGTCTTCGTCGATCGCGGCGACAGCATCGTCGAGCGCGGACGGGTGCTCGGCCTTGAACGCCGCGCCGTCGGCCTCGAGCGCCGGGAGATCGGCGAACGTCAGGACGTGTTCGAGGCGTGGCAGTGAGGTGCGCTCCTCGTCGACCTTCTGAACCTGATCCGAGTCCTCACAGAGGACTCCGACCGACTCCGAATGTGCCAGAACGTACGCAGTGTCCTTCGCCGAGCTGTTGGCGTAGATCCCCGCCCCGATGGCCCCGACCTGCGCGAGCGCAAAGTCGAACAGCGCCCACTCGAGCGTCGTGCGCGCGAGCGTCGAGAACGCGTCGCCCTTGCGGACGCCGCGCGTCAGGAGGCCGTTCGCGAGGTTCTCGACGCGTTCGGCGGCCTCGGCCCAGCTGACCTCGTGCCAGTGGTCGCCGTGTTGGACGAGGTATGCCGCACCCTCACGCTCTCGCGAGACTGCGTCGCGCCACAGGCGGGCTATCGTACGGTTGCTCTCCACGGTCTTCAATCTACTCGGAGTGGGGTGTCCCGCAACGTCAAACTCGAAATGATGGTTGCGGGACACCTCACTCCGTGATGGTTGCGGGACACCTCACTCCGTGTTGATTGGGATAGTGCGGCGTCTCACAACAATGCTGTTTCCGGTCAAACGTTGTGAGACGCCGCACGCGCGTGCAGGAACGGTGGATTCAGGGCAGAATGAGATCGGTCCCCGATCGATCGAGGAGCCATGCGCACGACCTGGAACGGATCACTGACATTCGGCCTTGTCAGCATCCCCGTCGGCCTCGCGCCGGCGACGAAGCCTGCCGCCCGCCAGTCCGACGTGTCGTTCCGACTTCTGCACCGTGAGTGCCTGACGCCGATCAAGCAGAAGCGCTTCTGCCCGAAGCACGACCGCGAGCTCGCACCCGACGAGATCGTGAAAGGCTGGGAGGCATCGAAGGGCCAGTTCGTCCTGGTCGAGGAGGCCGAGCTCGAGGCGCTCGAGGGCCACGACGATTCACGGTCGATCGAGATCTCGCAGTTCGTGCCGGTGGAGCAGGTCGATCCGATCTGGCGTGACCGCACCTACTTCCTCGTTCCCGGCGCAGCGCCAGCGCAGCGACGGCCGTACCGCCTCCTGCTCGAGGCGATGCGCGAGACGGGCGCGGGGGCACTCGGGCGCTTCGTTCGTACCGGCCGCGAGTCGCTCTGCCTCGTTCGCGCGCGCGGTGACGCGCTCGTCCTCGAGACGTTGTTCCTCTCGGAGGACGTGTACTCGGATGCCGAGATCATCGAAGGTGGCGTCAAGGCTCTCGATGATCTGATGTGCGAGCACGAGCTCCGGCTTCTTGACCTCGGTCGTCCCGACTGCCTCACTGATCTCGGCGTCCGAGTACACGTCCTCGGAGAGAAAGAGCGTCTCGAGGACGAGCGCGTCACCACGTGAGCGGACGAGGCAGAGCGACTCGCGTCCGGAGCG
>JANOFZ010000292.1:0-1963 GCA_031413935.1 Thermoleophilia bacterium
GCGCTGCGGGTGATCCACGCCGTGGTGGTCACGGGGTCGTTGTCCCGTGATCACGATCCGGCCGGCCGATCCGGGCGATGCGCAGGCGCTCGTAGATCTTGCGAGCAAGATCGGCGGCGAGGAAGGATCGTGGTTGCTGACGACCGATGATTCGAGAAGCGTTGCCGACGAGCGGCGCTATTTGCGGGCGGTTCGCCGCCACCCCGATGCAGCGGTGTTCGTCGCCGAGGAGGAGCGTCAGGTCGTTGCCCGTCTTTCGCTTTCGCGTGACGTTCATCCGGCGAGCCGACACGTCGGTGACCTCGGATTGATGGTCGCGGCGACGCACCGACGGCGAGGCGTGGGCAGGGCGCTCCTCGAGCAGGGCGTTGCGTGGGCTCGGAGCACGGCGATTCAGAAGCTCGAGCTCCATGTCTTCCCCTGGAACGAGCCTGCGATCGGGTTGTACGAGTCCTTCGGCTTCGAGCGCGAAGGCCTGCGGCGTGGGCACTACCTGCGCGACGGAGCACCTGTCGATGCGATCCTGATGGCGCTCTGGCTCGGCGACCCCGCGTAGTTCCGGTTCGACCCTCGACGATCTGTTGCCTTCCATGAAGACAGCATGGCGATCGAACCGTCACAGAACTGTGTCAACTCTGTGCCAATTCTGTGCTGACTCCAGGCTGACTCTCTGCTGATTCTCTGGCAGCCCGCCGTCACGTGGGACGCTCCGACCTCTGACAGCACCGCTGTACCATCGTCTCGATGCCACTTCGCGTGAATCCCGATCGGTTGCGCTCCGACTTCGAGGCTCTCGCGGCCTTCGGGGCGACCGCCGACGGCGGAGTAGCACGAACGACGTTCTCCGACGCGCACACTGCCGCTCGTGCGTGGTTTCTCGACCGTGCGCGTGCGGCAGGACTCGAGACCCGGATCGACCTTGCGGCGAACCATTCGGCGATTCTGCCCGGCAGTGGGGCCGATCCGAGGACCCTTCTACTCGGCTCGCATCTGGACTCCGTGCAACGGGCCGGCAGGTACGACGGCGCCCTCGGCGTGCTGTGCGCGCTCGAGGTTCTCCGCTCCGTCAAGGATGCAGATCTCGCTCTGCCGGTCGCGCTCGAGGCAATCGACTTCACGGACGAAGAGGGGACTCTGGTCGGCACGCTCGGGAGCTGGGCGCTCGCCGGCCAGTTGACTCCCGAAACGCTCGAGAAACCCCGTGGGGGAAGAGATCTCCTCGTCGCCGCACTCGCGCGAATGGGGATGACGGAGAGCGGTATGCTCTCTGCGAGCCGCGATCCGGCCACGCTCGTGGGGTTCCTGGAGCTCCACGTCGAGCAGGGGCCGACGCTCGAGCAAGCCGGCATCGAGATCGGCATCGTCACGGGGATCGTCGGCTCGAGTTCGTTTCGGGTCGTGTTCGAGGGTGAGACACGGCACGCCGGCACGACGCCGATGGACGCGCGGCGCGATGCCGGGCTCGGGGCGGCCTCCTTCGTAATCGGCGCGTATGAGACCGTCACACGGCGATTTCCGGGCTGCGTGGCAACCGTCGGCGACATCGCCACCGAGCCAGGCTCGTTCAGCGTCGTACCCGGCACGGCTCGGCTGCGGCTGGAATGCCGCTCGCTCGACGCGGTCGTGCTGACGGAGCTCGAGCTGGCGCTCAGCGACCTGGCACACACAGAGGCAGCGTCCTTCGGACTCGCCGTCACCGTCGATCGTGTTGGTCGCTGGGAGCCGACCCCGACCGAATCGCGGTTCCGGGTAGCGCTTTCCAGCGCCGCCGCGGCTCTCGGTCTCTCGACACTGGAGCTTCCGTCGGGGGCCGGTCACGACGCTCAGGCACTTGCGCCGATCACTCCGACGGGGATGGTCTTCGTACCGTCCGTCGGTGGGGTCAGCCACGATCCGAGCGAACACACAGCGTGGGAGGACTGCGTCAACGGAGCGAATGTGTTGCTCGGCGCGACGGTCGAGC
>JANOFZ010000293.1:0-1744 GCA_031413935.1 Thermoleophilia bacterium
ACCGCCGTGTGGGCGCGGGAGCGACATGACGCTCGTCGAGTTGACGACCCCCGAGCTCGTCGTCGGGATCGACGCTGGACGCGGTGGCGTCATCGCCTCCGCGCTGGTGCGCCGAGTCGGGGTCGAGCTTCTCTTTCAGGCGCCGTGGCCTGCGGGGGCGCTGGAAACCGCCAGCCGGGACGAGGAGGCGTGGACGACCGCCTGGCAGGGAGGTTGGAACCTCCTCTGCCCGAATGCCGGTGCGGCGTGCGAGGTCGAGGGCGTCCGGCACCCCTTTCACGGAGCCGCGTCGATCACACCGTGGGCCGTCGTCGGACAGGCCCCGACAACGGTGCAGCTTCGCTGGGAGAGCGGCGACGGCCTGACCGTCCAGAGGGAGATCTCGGTTGTCGCCGGGACATTGCGCGTCGAGAACGTCGTCACGAACGAAGGCTCTCGGCCAGTCCCGACCTTGCTGGTCGAGCACCTCATCCTCGGCGGCGAGGTTCTGGGCCCGTCGACGCGGATCCGGATCGAGACAGCGAAGGTGATCGCGCTGGCGAACGAGGGACATCGCACCGGCAACGAGGACGAGTGGTCCCTGATCGTCCGTGATGGAGGAACCGACGACTGGAGCGCGAGACCGCCGGATCACTCGGCGCGTTTCGGGGCGATCCACGCCTTCGCCGAGCGGGCTCTCCGAGTCGAGGTGCCCGACCGGGGCCTCGAGCTGAGACTCAGCTGGTCGGAAGGGTTCCCCTATCTCTGGTTCTGGGAAGAGCGAGCCCGGGAGACCGCACCCCCCTGGAAGCGACAGGCCGTCTGCCTGGGACTCGAGCCCTCGAACTCTGCGACCGGGGAAGGGCTCGCCGCCGCTCTGGAACGCGGCGACGCCCTCGTGCTCGAGCCCGGAGCCGAGGCGCGCACCGTCGTCGCGCTCGAGGTGATCGCGTGACCGCTGCTCCGGGCGTTCGCGAGCTCCACTCCGGGTTCGGGTTTGCCGAAGGGCCAGTCCTCCTCCCGGACGGCGAGATCGCGTTCTGCGACGGCACGAACGGTGTCGTCCTTGGGCTTAGGGAAGGCATCGTGCGCGTGATCGGCGAGGTCGGTGGGGCGCCGAACGGGTTGTCGCTAGGGGCAGACGGCGCGTTGTACGTGACCCAGATGGGGAGCTGGCTGCCCGAAGGACCGCAGGTTCCAGCTTGCATCCAGCGACTGGAGCTCGACGGGTCGGTCGGGGTCGTGGCGCCAGGGGGAGACGAGCTCGCGTTCGTTGCCCCGAACGACCTCGCGTTCGGTCCAGATGGCCGACTCTTCTTCACCGACTCGGGCGACTCCGACCACATCAACCCGGTAGCGCCTGGGCGGATCTTCGGCCTGTCGGACGAGCGGCTCGAGGAAATCATCGAGCTCGAGCCGTGCTTCGCCAACGGGATCGGATTCGACGCTTCCGGTGGGCTCATCTGGACGGAGACGGCGACGAGGCGCGTCTGTCGTCTGGAGGAGGATCGGATCGTCGTTCTCACCGTCCTTCCGGAGGAGCACATTCCCGACGGGTTCGCAGTGGCCGCCGACGGGCGCCTCTTCGTCGCAACCGTGACCTCCGGCGGCATCACCGTCCTCTCCTCCGACGGCGATCTGCTCGATCACATCGCGGTCGGGGCCGAGCCGACGAACTGCGCGTTCGCCGGCTCGACGCTCATCGTGACCGCGTTCACACCGGCAGACGAGCCGAACAGCGGGCGCCTTCTCTCGTTCGAGACCG
>JANOFZ010000294.1:0-5415 GCA_031413935.1 Thermoleophilia bacterium
GCTCCGGCACCGCGTCATCGTTAGCCCATTCGTCGTTCAGGCCACCCCACGCGTTGAATCCGAAATCGGTCATCGCGACCCCGCCGGCGCCGTCGACGACGAAGATCGGCCCGTTGTCTCGAATCCAGCAGTCGTCGATCGGAATCTCGAAGACGTCGACCGACGCGCCGCACGCGTTCACGACCTCCTCACGGTGGCCCGGAGCGGCGATCACGGTCACCGGCTCGAAACGGAGAATCGCGCGGATCACCTCGGCCCACTCGGCCTTTGCGTCCTCGAGATGCCCGGTGGCAAACGCCCACTCGAGGCACGGCCACGAGACGAGCGTTCTCTCGTGCTCGACCCATCGGGCCGGCATGAACAACCCATCCTCGTGCGGTGTTCGTGTCACGGCGTCGTCGCGGTCAACCACGAGATGCCCTGGGCCGTCCCGACGTGTTCGTGGTGATGTGCGATCACGGCGAGATCGTATCGTCCGAGTATCACCCTCGCTCGATCTGTCGATGATCAGTTGCCAGAGGTTGTGTAGAGCCGCTCACTTCGTTCACCTCGCCGTGACCTCCTCCGCCACACGTATCCTGAAGGGTTCGTGTCCGCATCCGAGCTCATTCATCCCGAACCCTCACTCGAGCCCGCAACGCTCGAGATCCTCTGGCAACAGGATGTCGGCGCAACCGTTCTCGTACGCAGCGACGACGGCTCGCTCTCCTCCGGCGGGCTGGACATCGGGATCCCCGCCGTCTCGGATCTCGCGGAGCTCGGGCAGGGCGCGACGGCGCGCAGGGTCGGGCTCACCGAGTTGATCGATCTCGCGGCGGGGCCACCATCCGCTCTCGAGCTCGGCGGCACCGCGCGCGCGACCTTCGCGGTCATCGAGCTCGCGTCGCGCTCGGTCACCGAAGGACTCCTCCATCCGCAGCTCCAGCACGGTGGCCGCACGTGGCTCGCCTACTGGGGTGCGACGATCGACGAATCGGTGCAGGAGGCGCTCGACGCCGTTGCCGCCGCGCTCCCGGCAGTGTGTGCCGACGCGTTCGATGGCGACCGTGACGCGCTCGTTCACGACCTGTACGCGTGCGCCGTCGACCAGATCGCCCGCGACCGGCTCGGTGCCGCGGGTGTCCGCCTCGGCAACCGGTCGATGCGAACGCGGCCGAGCGCACCGGAGGTGTTCCTCGACGGTCTCACCTCGTCGGATCCTGAACTGCCGCTCCACGCCGGGCTCGGGGCGCTCGAGCGGCGGCTCACCGACTGGGTCGATCGCGGCCTCGAGCGACGCTCGAGCGCCCCGTGGCTCCTCAGTCTCAGGTTGGATGAGCGCGAGGAGCCCTCCGACAACGGCTCCACGCCCCTTGTCCTCGAGCTCTGGCTCCAGGCGGCCGACGATCCGACGCTTGCCCTGCCCACGTCGCTCCTGCAGGACGGCGGTGATGCCGTGTTCGGATTCCTACGCTCCGCCGACCCGCGGATCGCCATGCAACGCCAGCTCGGGCTGATCGAGCCGGTGCTTGCGGCGGGCGGCCTCGCCTTCGACCAGATCGCCCCAACGTCGATCGAGCTGAGCGACGACGAAGTGCGGTTCGTGCTCCGCACTGCGATTCCCCGGCTCGAGGAGCTCGGTGTGCCGGTGTTGCTGCCGCGGAACTGGGTCACCTCCGCCAGCAAGCTCCGGGTCAATCTCACCGCCACGAGCGTGGCCAACCGCTCCAGCGGCCTCCTCGGGACGGACTCGCTCGCGCGGTTCGACTGGAAGCTCGCGATCGGTGATACGACCCTCACGGAGGAGGAGCTCCTGGAGCTCGCAGCGGCGAAGGAGCCGCTGATTCGCATCCAGGGACGCTGGCACGCGCTGCGCCGATCAGAGGTCGAGCGGGCGCTGAAGTTCCTCGATCGAAGACGTGAAGGCTCCGTCGTCGATCTCGTGAGAGCCGTCTCCGGGCTCGAGGTCGAGGACGCGGGGCTCGAGCTCGGCGAGGTCGCGCTCGACGACGGCCTCGGTGCGCTGCTCGCGGGCGGTGATGAGCGGGGCTTCGAGCCACTCGACACGCCTTCGACGATGACGCTGCCGCTGTTTCCGTTCCAGGCACGCGGTCACGGCTGGCTGCGGCTCCTCGGCGATCTCGGGATCGGCGCGATTCTCGCCGACGACATGGGACTCGGCAAGACCGTGCAGGCGATCGCGATGCTCACCTCCGAGCGGGAGCAGTTCGGGGTCGATGCCTTCGGCCCCACGCTCGTCGTCTGCCCGATGAGCGTCACTCGCCAGTGGGCGCGGGAAATCGAGCGATTCGCTCCCAGCCTACGCGTCCATCTCCACCACGGTGGCGAGAGACTGACCGGCGACGAGCTCCTCGATGTCGCCCGGGCGAGCGACGTCGTGATCACGTCGTACGACATCGCCACCCGCGATATCGACGTTCTGGCCACGGTCGCCTGGGACAGGGCGATCCTCGACGAGGCGCAGGACGTGAAGAACCCGGCGACGAAGCGAGCGCGTGCCCTACGCCGGCTCAACGCTCGGCGCATGCTGGCCATGACCGGGACGCCGATCGAGAATCGCCTCGACGAGCTGTGGGCGATCATGGACATCGTCAATCCGGGCCTGCTCGGCTCGCGCGAGCGGTTCCAGCGGACGTTCGCGCGGCCGATCGAGGCCCACAGCGACAGCCGCGCACTCGAGCGCCTGCGGGCGATGGTGCAGCCATTCATCCTGCGCCGTCCCAAGGACAGCCCCGAGGTCGAGCTCGAACTTCCGGAGATCACGGTCACGAAGGAGTACTGTCGGCTCACGCTCGAGCAGGCGAGCCTCTACCGCGCAACCGTCGACCGCTGGATGCCGCGCATCGAGGAACACGCGCGCAGCTTCGGTCGGCGCGGGGCCGTGCTCGCGATGCTCAGTCAGCTGAAGCAGGTCTGCAACCACCCGGAGATGGTGCTCGCCACCGGTCGACCGCTCGCAGGCCGCTCGGGCAAGCTCGAGCGGCTCGTCGAGCTGCTCGAGGCGATGCCTGCTGACGATAAGGCTCTCGTCTTCACCCAGTACCCCGGGTTCGACCGCATCGTTCCCCACCTTCACGAGCGTCTCGGCCGCGAGATCGGGTTCTTCCACGGTGGCCTTCCCGCGCGGGCGCGTGACGAGCTCGTTGCGTCGTTCTCCGAGCCGGACGGTCCTTCCGTTCTCGTGATCTCGATCCGGGCCGGTGGCCGGGGGCTCAACCTTCCGGCGGCGAACCACGTCTTCCACTTCGACCGCTGGTGGAATCCCGCGGTGGAGCAGCAGGCGACCGACCGCGCGTACCGCTTCGGTCAGCACAAGGACGTCTTCGTGCACAGCCTCATCTGCACGGCGACGCTCGAGGAGCGCATCGACGAGCTGCTCGACTCGAAGCGCGAGCTCGCGGAGAAGGTCGTCGCGGGCCGGGCCGACGACTGGCTCGGCGAGCTCGACCTCGACGCGATCCGCGCTGCCGTTGCGCTTTCCCCCTCGGCGATAGAGGAGGCTGCATGACGATGCTGAACGACGGCCGTCCCGTCTTCGTCGAGACGGAGGCGGAGCGGATCGGGAGCGGGCCGTGGGCGCGCTGGCTTGCGACAGCAGTGGTGCCCGACGAGAGCTCGCCGCGGGCCGAACGAGGACGCGTGCTCGCCCGTACAGGACACGTCCACAGCGTCTCCGTGGTGAAGGCCGAGATCACCGCGCGGGTGATCGGGTCGGCGGGCGCCGAGTATTCGGTCGGCCTTGCGGCAGACCCGGTGGCGCCCAGGGTGTGGGCTGCGGTCATCGGGTCGCCGCGGGCGAGGACCCTCTTCGAGCCCGCCGCGGCCGGGCGCGAGCAGTCTCTCCAGCTCGAGCACGTGATGACGGTGGACTGGGACGAGCCACTCATTCCGCCCGGGAAGTCGATTCGCCGCTCCTGCACGTGCCCGGATCACGATCGCAGTGGCACCTGCAAGCACGTCATCGCACTCGCGTACGTGATCGCAAATGCGATCGATGAGAGCCCCGCCGTGCTCCTGGAGTGGCGAGGTTGCACCACCGAGGCGCCGCCGGCGGAGGAGCCCGGCTCGCGCCCGCTGCCAACCGCCGATGCATGGGTCGCTGGATCGCTCCCCACGATCGGCGCGCCACGCCCGCTTCCGGTGGGGTCGGTGCTGAAGCGCCTGGGTGCTAGCGGCCTCGTCGTAGACGGCGTCGACCTCCGCGACGCCCTCGAACCGGCGTATGCCGCGTTCGCGGGCCGCGCCGGGTAGCCACCCTGGTTCCAGGCAACGACGAAGGGCGCCGAAGCGCCCCTCGTCTACTGCGGTTCGGCTGAGCTACGTGAGGGCGAGCGCCGCCGGTGTCGTGCTCGATGACGAGCTGTCCGCAGGCGGTGCGTCGCCCGGGGGAGGACCGAAGCCCATTCCGCCGCCGCCTGGCCCGCCGTGGCCACCGTGACCGTGGCCCGGCCCGCCGGCACCGAAGCCCGGGAACGTGGCCTCAGCGATCTTCGCCTTCATCTCCGCCGCCTGCGCCTCGGTGATCTTCCCGTCCTTCAGCGCCTTGTCGACACGAGCGGTCGCCTGCGCCTTTGCAGCCGAGCCGAACGCGGCGTTCAGCTTCGCGACCGTCGTGTCGAGTTCCTTGGCCACACCCTCGGCCGTGGCAAGCCGCACGGCCGGCACGGTGCCGTCGGCCAGCGCGTCGTTCAGCGTCTCCGCCTCGCCGGCGGTGATCTTGTCCGCCGCGAGCTGGGCCGCGATGTTGGCCTTCGCCGCAGCCTTGACCGCCGCCCTGAGCTTCGCCGGGGTCGTATCGAGGTTCTTTGCGACCGCGGCCTCGAAGCTCGCCTTGCTCGAGATCCGAGCGGCGGTCTGCTTCAGATCCTTGCCGCCGCTCCCGTTTGCCGCGATCGCCGATCCGACGCCCACCATCAGGGCCAGCGCCGCAATCGATGCGAACAACATGCGTACCTTCGTGATTCTCATGATGCTTTCTCCTTTCAGGAGATGTCGAGGTATGCACATGGAAGCGCCACCCCCTGGGAGCACCCTGTGGCCCGCCTGCAGGCTCGATGTGGGTTTGTCAACGACGCGAGTCGGGTCAGACGTCCACCGCGTGTCGCGACGGCTCGACCTCAGTCAGAACTCGACGTCGACCAGATATTGACGGCACTCTCGGGCGTGACCCGGTCGATCTCCTGGAGCTCGTCTGCAGTGAAAACAAGGTTGTCGAGCGCGCCCAGGTTCTGCTCGAGCTGCGCCACGCTGCTCGCGCCGATCAGCGTCGATGTCACGCGCGCGTCGCGCAGCGTCCAGGCGAGCGCCATCTGCGCGAGTGATTGCCGCCGACCATCAGCGATCACACTCAGTGCGCGCACCTTCTCGAGCGCCTGATCGGTGATCGTGCTCGGGGCAAGCGAGTCATTGCGGCTC
>JANOFZ010000295.1:0-9440 GCA_031413935.1 Thermoleophilia bacterium
TACAACAGGGCCATCCAAGTTCGTTGCGGGGCTCTTCAACACGCATCCACCGCTCGCCGCCCGGATCGGCGTCCTCGAGGAGGCGGGCGGGTTCCGGCTACCCGATACGCTGCCGACGGCAGGTGACCTCCAGATGTCGACGGGAGGTGAGATGTGAACGTTCGCACCGTAATCGTGCAGCGCGAGGAGACGCCGCGCGACGGAGCACCGTCAACCGTGAAGGTCGTCGTGGCCGCCGCCGTCACGAACCCACATCCGGGGGCATACGTCGAGGATCTGGCCGCACTCGAGCAGATAGCGGCGAGGGGAACCCTTCGGACGAACTCGAGCGGGCGATCTGCGGCTCCACCGTCAGGGACCGATCGTCCCCGCCTCGTCGGAGAGACGCTGAGCCGCGTCGCGGAGCACCGCTGCCGCCGCCTTCTGCTCATCGGGCGACATCAACGTCACATCGACATCGAGCCGAAAGTGCGGGAGCGTCTCGTGGATGGGTTGATGATTCTCGCCGAGGTTCTCGAAGAGGTCGACCACCCGGTAGGTCGATACCGGATAGGGGATGCCCTTGACGTCGATGCTGCCGAGCTCCTCGCAGCAGATCACGTCCTTGACGTGCGCGTAGGTCTCATAGGAGATGAGGATCTCACTCGGGGGGCACGCGGATTCGAGACGTGAGGCGAGATTCACGTCGCCCCCGATGATCGTGTAGTCCATCCGATCCTCGCTGCCGAAGTTTCCGACGGTGCACACACCGGTGTTGATTCCCATGCGGCACCGCAGTGGTACTTCGATGCCCGATGCCCTCCAGGTCTCCTGAAGCTCCGCCATCCGCTTGCGCATCGCGATGGCCATCGTAACGCAGGCAAGGGCGTCCGCCCTGATTCCCCGCGTCTCCGGATCGCCGAAGAAGATCAGAATCGCGTCGCCGACGTACTTGTCGATCGTTGCCCCGTGAGCGAGTGCGATCTGGGACATTTCCGTGAGGTAGTGATTGAGGAGATGGGTTAGATCCTCGGACTCGAGCCTGTCGGTCGTCTCCGCGAACCTGGCAATGTCGGAGAAGAAGACCGTCAGGCGCTTACGCTGGCTGACGAGCTTCACCTCCTGTCTGCCGGAGAAGATCGAGTCGTAGACCTGGGGTGAGAGGTACTTCGCGAGTTGCGTTGAGAGTTGCTGCAGGGCGTTGGACTTCTCCGTGAGCTGTTCCTCGCGCTCCTTGAGGTCGGTGATATCGGAGAAGACCGCAACGGTCCCACCGTTTCCGGTCTTGCGCTCGGTGATCAGAAGCCAGCGCCCGTCGCTCCGTCGCTGCAGCCATGGCTCACCGGGGTTCTTATGGACCGCCACGCGCTCGGCTACCCAGGCGTCAACACCGCCTTCGGCGTCTGCGATGAGGCCGGTCTCGGCTGCCAGCCGGACGATGGTCTCGAATGTCATTCCGGGCTCGAGAGGGAAGTCTCGATCCGGGTAGAGCAGCTTCTCGTACCGGGTATTGCTGAGCACGAGGCGGTCATCAGCGTCATAGAACGCGAAGCCCTCGGATGAATTCTCGATCGCGTCGACGAGTCTCCCGCGCGCATCCTTCGCCTCGGCGAGGAGATGTTGGATCTCGTCAAAGAGGCGCGCCTTGTCGATCGCCGTCGCGGCATACGGGGCGAAGGCCCTTGCGGTCTCGGCATGCTCAGCGGTGTAGAAGTTCTCTTCGAACTTGTCGAGAGCGAGCATCCCGATCAGGCGATCGCCGACGAGCAGCGGTACGCCCAGCCACCCCTTGACGCGTCCCTGGCCATGCGTCTCCTCGTTGAAGTGCTCGAAGCGCGCCGAGACGTTGGCGATCAGGACAGGCTCGCGCTTTTCGATCACGTCGGTGGCGGGGTCGTCTGGATTGCCCCAGTTGAAACGCTGCCCGAGCAATTCTTCGAGGTTCGAGAACCCGTGCCCGCCGACGATGACCATCTCGTTGCCGTCGATCTGCTGCACGCTGCAGCTGTCGTACGGAACCACCCTGCGCAGTTCCGACAGGATGAGATCGAAGACCTGGGGAAGACTCAGGAGGCTCCCGAGCGACTGGGCCGCCGCCCGCAGGGACTCCGCCTGATCGCGGGCAGTCCGCTCGGTCTCGAACAGTCGCGCATTCTCGATCGCCCCCGCGGCGAAAGTGGCGAAAGCCTCAGCCAGCCGGGCGTGCTCCCGGGTGTAGAACCCCTCCTCCAACTTGTCGAGAGTGAGCATCCCGATCAGACGATCGCCCAGGACGAGCGGCACGCCCAGCCACCCCTTGATCCGTCCCTGGCCATGCGTGTCCTCGTTGAAGTGTTCGAAGCGCGCAGAGACGTTGGCGATCACGACGGGCTCGCGCTTCTCGATCACGTCGGTGGCGGGGTCGTCTGGATCGCCCCAGTTGAACCGCTGCCCGAGCAGTTCTTCGAGGTTCGGGAAGCCGTGCCCACCGACGATGACCATCTCGTTCCCGTCGATCTGCTGCACGCTGCAGCTGTCGTACGGAACCACCTTGCGCAGTTCCGACAGGATGAGATCGAAGACGTCGCGCAAGCTCAGCGTGCTTCCGAGAGCATGCGCCGCCGCCCTGAGAGTGTCCGACTGCTCGCGAGCGGCACGCTCTGTTTCGAGCAGGCGGGCACTCTCGATCGCGGTCGCCGCCTGGGCTGCGAAGGCTGTTACGAGCTCCGCGAGCTCCTCGTTGTAGAAGTCGGCCTCGAACTTGTCGAGGGTCAGGACTCCGATGATGCGGTCCCCGAAGATGAGCGGCGCACAGATCCAGCCGCGGATGCGTCCGCTGCCGTGGACCTGGCTCGCAAAGTGCGGGTGCTGGGAGACGTCACCGAAGACGTGCTGTCGTCGCGACCGCAGAACCTGGATGCTCGGATTGCTCTCATCGTCGAGGTCAAAGCCGACCCCGAGGATCGCCTCCGGGTCGTCGAAGCCTCGACCACCGACGATGACCAGGCGATCGTCCTCGATCACCTGCACCGAGGCGCTGTCGTAGGGCACGACGCTCTGGAGCTGCGCAAGGATCGTTTCGAAGGTGTCTTGCAGGGTCAGCGGCTTGCTAAGAACCTGCATGACCGTGAACAGCGTCTCGGCGCGCAAGCTCGCAGTTTCCAGGTCAGCGATGCGGTCGTTCGCGACCTGGAGCTGCGTGATGAGTTTCGCTTTCGATTGCTTGGACATCTTCGAGATCCTCTCACTTGAAGGCAGCCGCCGTCCGAGAGCTGTGCGGCCGGCGCGCATCCTCATCGATCTGCGGCGTGGAGGGCGCACGCAGTGAGCCACGGTGAACGCCAGACCCTCTCGGGATCATCGGCGATATCTGCGATCCACTGGTCCGGCTGATGCGCCGGCCAATCCGTTTGCTGCGAGCCGGCGGCCCGCTCCTCCGGCGTGAGGTCGTGGCGCACGAGCGGGAGGGCGATCGCGGCCTCGCGACGCGAGAGGACGACATCGAGAGCCTCGACTGCGAGCGCACGGCGCGCGCCTTCTTCGCAATCGACGACGCGCATGGCTGCTCGGATCCGATCACCGTGACGGAGCCCAAGCACTGCGATCACGAGCCGGCGGGCGAGGTCGATCTCGTCGTCGAGCGCCCGGACCAGGGACGTGTCGTGATCGGTGAGTGCGGCCCTGGCTGCGAAGGCGCGTTCTGCGAGTGCTGCGGAATCGAGGAGTATGGGCTCCAGCATGCCCGGCTCGAGACGTTCGCCACCCTGTGCGGCGTCGAGCGCGTCGAGTGCTGCGAGCACCACGACGCGATCCGGGTCGTCGAGCGCCGGTTGGACGATCCAGACTCCGTGGCTCGGGGTCATGGCTGCCGCGGCCCGGACGAGTGACACTGACCGGGGCACGTCGCCTCGGGCGACCTCGGCACCGAGAGGTGCCACGGCGGCTTCTCCGAGTCGCCCGAGAGCCGCGGTCGCTCGGCCGGCGATGCGGGCCACCCTGATGGCGGCGACGACCCGGTGAACGATCTCGGAATCGGTGGCGTCGTCGGGGGCGACCGCATCCAGGGCGGCCGCGCGTACCGAGAGGTCGGGATCGTCGAGGAGCGAGGCGAGCAGCGCCCTGTCCACCTCGACCGCGTCACGCCAGGCGAAGGCGGTAGCTGCGGCCCGGCGACTCGCTGGATCGTCGGAACGCGCCAGCTCGCGCGCCAGCGACGTCGCCTCGGTAGCCGCGAGATCGTCCCCCGATTCCGCAAGAGCTCCCAATGCTCGCACGCGAACCTCCGGGTTCGAATGCGCGGCGACACGGCGAAGCTCGACCTCCAGCACGGGTGAAGAGACGCCTGCGAGGAGATCCATGCCGAGACGAATGTCGCGGGCGTCCTCTGATCGCAGCAGTGCGCGGACATCAGCCGACCCGGCGACCCCGAGGTCGATCACCGGGAGCGGGCTGCGGCGAACTTCGTCAGCGAGTGCGTGCGTGTACGACCGATATACCCTCACCGCGACAGCAGTCCAGACCACGCCCAGCCCCAGACCGAACGCGATCACCGCGCCTGTCCCGAGGTCGAGCGCGGACAGGACGAGGAGCAGCACGCCGGTGGCGCCGATCGCAACCGGGACACCGATACCTTCGACGACGGACTGCACTGCGAGTCGCTCCTCGGCGGGGACGATCTGGTACGCGGCATTGATCGATGTGCGTGTCGTGCCGTCCGTTGCTGCAATATCGGCGATGCGGAGCACGCCTGCGAGGACGAGCAGACCGAAGGCCGCGCTGCCCGAAGCGGCTGCGACTACCGCCATGGCGGCAAGAATGCTGGCCACGACTGCAGGGTTGAGGGTCAGCCCCAGCCGAAGCCCGAACCGCCGCATCAGTGGGCCGGCAAGCAGAGCGAGGAAGAGGATGTCGACGAGGTTGAGCACTGCCGTGTAGGTGGAGAGGAACCGCGTCAGGTCATCGCCGCTGTACTGCGCCGCCGCCCGATCGAACAGGAGGAAGTCGACCACCTGCGAGCCCATGGCCGACAGCACCTGGTAGCCGAGCAACAGCAGGACAAGTCCCGGCACAAACAGTTTCCGCAGCGGTAGCCTGACAACGGGCGGCGCGGCTCCGGTCGGCGCCCCGCGGACCTCCGGGAACCGTCGCTCGGTGACGAGCAGGAGCGCGAGGAATGCGAGCTGCCCCACGGTTGTGGCGAGCAGAAGCTGTTGGGTCGAGCCGAGCAGCGAGAGGAGCGGGATAGCAAGGAGGCCGCCGAGGAGAAACCCCACGGCGAACCCCGACACGATCCGCGGGAACAGTTCCTTCATCTGGCGCACATCGAGGAGTCGGCCCGCCTGCCCTCCGATGAACACGAAGCCGATCTGGAGCGCGATCGGGAACAGCACGAGTAGGACGGCGGAAACCCAGACGCCGCCGGCGACGAGAATCACCCAGGAGGCGCCGAAGAGAAGCGCGAGAGAGCCGAGGGCCGCTGTTGCGACTCGCGCGAGCCGCGTCCGACGCGCCGCTCGGGCAATCAGAGCAGACGCCCCGCTGCCTACGATGGCGATCGCGATGTACGTCGCCGGGAGCCACTCCGAGCCGTAGGCGTCGAGGAACAGCGCGTTCGCAGGGATTAACAACAGCGCGAGCGTGACGCCGAACGCGAGCGCCTGCGCGGACAACAACCGGACGACGCCGCGCGTGGGCGTGCTGTTCACTACGGTCGGCCGGCGTGGTCGGCAGCCGCGCGAAGCCGCGCCACGAGTGCTGCGATCACACCATGGGCGAGCTCGGGCCAGTCGGCGAGGAGGTCGTCGAGCACCGTCTTGTCCACCCGCAGGAGAAGCGCCCGCTCGAGGACGGTCACTGACGCAGCGCGCGGCTCTGGCTCGAGCACGGCGAGCTCGCCCACCGTGACTCCAGGCCCGAGCTCGGCGAGGATCTGACTACCCCGATGGACTCGCACGAGCCCTTCGACGATTGCGAAGAGGTGCTCCTCGATTGCGCCCTCTTCGATGAGAACGGTTCCGGGCGATGCGCGTACCTCTTCAGCGGCGTTCGCCACCGCGGCGAGCACGCGACCGGGGACGTCCGAGAACAGGTCGACGCGGTGCAGCGCGGCGACGCGCTCGACGGTGCCGAGCGGGGTGCTCACCCGCCACCGACCTTCGCGAGCATCTCGGATATCTCGGTGCTCTCGTACGGGTGGAACCACTCGCGAATGAACAGCAGGTCGTCATCCAGAAGTTCCTCCACCGTCAGCCCGTCGCCTACCGGACGACAGAGCCGCTCCTCGAGCATCGACCTGACCTCGACGGGAAGATGGCGGTCGAGAGGAGAGATCGTTTGCTCGAGCATCGGGCTGAAGATATCGCAGTCGGTAGGCTCGGCTCGATCGAGGCGACGGGAGGCGAGATGCAGGTACGCAGTGTGATCGTGCAGCGCGAGGAGACCCGGAACGAGGGCGGACGTGATCTCGACGCATCAACCGTGAAGGTCGTCGCCGCAGCTGTGATCAAGAACCCGCTGGTAGGCGGGTTCAGCCAGGATCTCTCCGCGCTGGAAGAGATCGGCGCAGGGGTTGCAGCGCTTCTCGTCGGGGAGGCGCTTTCTGTCCTCGGTGACCGGGCTGGAGAGGTGAGCGCATATGGCAAGGCGGCGATCATTGGTCTCGACGGTGAGCTCGAGCATGCCGCTGCGCTCATCCACCCACGGTTTGGCGCTCCGGTGCGCGCGGCGATCGGCGGCGGAACGGCGATCATCCCCTCGACGAAGAAGGTCGACGCCGCAGGGGCTGCGATCACGATGCCGCTGACGAACAAGGATGACATCTGGAGCTTCGACGAGATGGACGCAGCCGAAATCTCGGTGCCGGGCGCCCCACGCGCCGACGAGATCCTTGTCTGCCTCGCGCTCGGCGTCGGCGGCCGGCCACACGCGCGCACGAAGAAGCCGGCGTGAAGGCGATCATCCTCCTCACCCGCCGTGACGGTGACACGCCGGAGGAGTTCCGTCGCTGGTGGCTCGAGGAGCACGCCCCGCTCGCCCGCGAGCTCCCGGGCCTACGAAAGCTGGTCTTCAACGTCGTCGAGAGCGAGGCGAACATCGACGGAGTCTCCGAGCTCTGGTTCGACTCCGTGGAGAAGTTCGAGGCCGCCTACGCGAGCGAGATCGGCGAGCGGGTTGCTGCCGACTCGATCGCGCACGTCGGCGGTCGCGTGCGCCTGATCGTCGACGAGCACTCCCAGCTCGGCTGACCAGACAGGTGACGTGCCATGCGGTCACGAGCAGGTTCGGCCACGGGCAGCGCAAGGGCTCGTGGCGGTTGTCGTGTGCAGTCCGTTGGCAAGGCCAGGCTCCATTGCTGCAAGCGCACGATGGTGCGCCTATCGCGTACGCCCCTCCGGGGCACCCTCTTCGGAGATGCCGACCGACCCCAAAACGTCTTTTTGAAGCTGCTTCCTAGGGTAAGCCCTCTGCCGGACTCGAACCGGCGACCCCCTCCTTACCATGGAGGTGCTCTACCAACTGAGCTAAGAGGGCAAGGGCCGAAGTCTAGCCCCTCGAGGGCACCGCTGACATTGTGTTGATTCAACGCAAAGATCGCCCACGTTGCGGCGCGGAGACGCGAGCGGCGACAGGCACGGGGCTTCCTCGGCGACGTGGCTACACTTCTCAGCCGCGCAGGGGTTCCCGAGTGGCCAAAGGGGGCGGGCTGTAAACCCGCTGGCTCAGCCTTCAGAGGTTCGAATCCTCTCCCCTGCATGAGAAAGCTGCGATGCCCGAAACAACCGGGCATCCGCGTTGCAGCACGCCTTCTGGCGGTGGGCCCATGCATACTCGGAGCGTGCGGCATGTTGACGTCCTCGTCGTCGGAGCCGGGCCTGCGGGATCGGCGACCGCGATCCATCTCGCCCGGAGTGGGGCGACGGTTCTCCTCGCCGATCGCGCGCGGTTTCCTCGCGATAAGCCCTGCGGTGGGGGTGTCACCGGTCGTGCGCTCCGGCAGGTGCCGTGCGACATCACGCCCGTCGTCGAACGCGTCGTCCACGACTTCGAGCTCCGCCTGCACCACCGCCGGAGCTTCCGGCGCACGAGCGCGGAACCGCTGATCGTGATGACGCAGCGCCGCCGGCTCGACGCATATCTCGCAGAGCAGGCTGCCGGCGCCGGTGCCACGTTCCGGGACGGCACCCGGGTCGAGCACGTCGAGGTCGGCCCGGGCGGCGTCTCGGCCACCATCGGAGGCGAGAACGTCACGGCTGACATCCTCGTCGGCGCGGACGGCGCCAACGGCATCGTCGCGAAGGCAGTCGGGCTCGGCGCGGGAATCGAGCGTGGCATTGCGCTCGAGGGGAACGTCCCCTGGTCGCTCCTCGACGAGCAGCGCTTTGCCTCGACGGCCGTGATCGAGATCGGTGCGCCTTCCGGCGGCTACGGCTGGCTCTTTCCCAAGGGCGACCACGCGAATCTCGGCGTGGGAGGTTGGGCCACGGAGGCCCCCAATCTGCGCGAGCATCTCGCGCGGTTGGCGCGTGCCTACTCGGTCGATCCCGATGCGATCACCGATCTTCGCGGCCACCGGCTTCCGATGCGCCGGGTCGGCGCCTCGACCCCTGCGAGCAACCGAGTCGTCCTCGTCGGCGACGCCGCGGGTCTCGTCGATCCGCTCTCGGGAGACGGGATGTACGAGGCGTTCGTATCCGCCCGACTCGCCGCCGAGGCGATCGTCGCCGGCGAGCCCGATAGCTACCCCGCTGCGCTCGCCCGGGCTCTCGACCATCATGCCGGCGCGTCGTGGACTGCGAAGCGGGCGCTCGACCGGCACCCCACGGTGTGCTTCTGGGCCGCGCGCTCGCCGGGCGTGTTCGGTGTCGTCGCCGGCCTCCTCAGGGGCGACGTCGGCCACCCCGATGAGGCGAGGGGCCTTGCGCGGCCGCCGCTCCGGCTGATCGCGCGCGTTGCGCGCCGAGTCTAGCTCGGAGTCTGTCGAGGGTAAAGGTGGCAGCCTCATCTGCCGATGCTCTCGACGTGATCGACCTCATCGACCTTCTCACACGCGCCGTCAAGAGCGGCGCGAGCGACGTCCACCTCAAGCTCGGCCAGCCGCCGATCCTGCGACTCGACGGCGACCTCGAGCAGATGGAGGGCGCACCGGCGCTAACGGACCCCGACCTGGAGCTCGTGCTCGACGAGGTGACGCAGATCTCGCCCAAGCGCCGTGACCTCTTCGACGACTCGGGCGATCTCGACATCGCCTTCTCACACCCCTCGCTTCCGCGCTTCCGCGTCAACGGCTTTCGCCAGCGCGGCGCGACCTCGTTCGCGTTCCGCATCATCCCGACCGAGATCCCGAACTTCGAAGCACTCGGCCTCCCGCCAGGTGTGAAACGTCTCGCAGAGGAGCGGCGCGGCCTCGTGCTCGTCACGGGCGCGACCGGTTCCGGCAAGACGACCTCACTCGCGTCGATGCTCGACCACGTCAACCGCACGCG
>JANOFZ010000296.1:0-4787 GCA_031413935.1 Thermoleophilia bacterium
CAGCACGTGCGAACGCTGATCTCGGCCCGGCTCGCCGCCGACGTGGCCGACGTGCCGACGCTCGTCGTCGCACGCACCGACGCGCTCTCGGCCTCGCTCCTGACGAGTGATATCGACGAGGTCGACCGCGAGTTCTGCACCGGCGAGCGCACTCCAGAGGGCTTCTTCCGCGTGCGCGACGGGATTGACGCCGCGATCGCGCGCGGCCTTGCCTATGCCCCGTACGCCGACCTGATCTGGTGCGAGACCTCGACGCCCGACATGGCCGAGGCAGAGCAGTTCGCTGCCGCGATCCACGAGAAGTTCCCGGATCAGCTCCTCGCGTACAACTGCTCGCCGTCCTTCAACTGGCGCAAGCACCTGAGCGACGAGCAGATCGCGACCTTCCAGAGCGATCTCGCGAAGCTCGGCTACCGCTTCCAGTTCATCACGCTCGCCGGCTTCCACGCGGTCAACCTCTCGATGTTCGAGCTCGCCCGTGGCTACGGCAACGAGGCGATGCCCGCGTACGTCCGACTGCAGGAGCGGGAGTTCGAGCTCGAGGCCGAGGGCTACACCGCGACCCGCCACCAACGCGAGGTCGGCGCCGGCTACTTCGATCAGGTTCTGCAAACGATCACCGGTGGCAACGCATCCACGTTGGCACTCCATGGTTCGACCGAGGAAGAGCAGTTCGAGACCGACACCCACGAGATCGAGAGGAGCGCAGCATGACGCCAGTCCAGACGACCCCGATCCGCGAGCGGAACCTGGAAGCAACCCAGACCCGATCGGCCGAGCGGCCCGTTCTTCTTACTCGCTCGGAGACAGTGGAATGCAACTGCCCGGAGAACTGCGAGCGGGATCACGAGGTCGACTAGAACGTTCGCGTCATTCGAAACGCCTGCCTGCACTCGGGGTCGGTGAGCGCCCGGCCGCTCCCGGGAGAGGCTGCGCCATCTCCCCTACGGGATATGTCGAGTGAGGTTGGCGCGACGCAACGGTTATCGTGACGCGCGGTGAGCGACAACGTCCTCGAAGCACGCCCCCCTGACGTCTCGAGTGAGCTTGCCGTCGACATCGCTCGTTCGGTGTTCGATGTCGACGGCGAAGCGACGCGACTCGACGGCGAGCGTGATCGCAACTTCCGGATCGACGGAGCCGGCAGCTCGTTCGTTCTCAAGGTCGGGAACCCGGCCGACCCGGCGGAGATCGTCGAGATGCAGGTGCTCGCCATGGAGCACGCCCTCTGCGCCGATCCGGGGCTCGCGATCCCGATCCCGCGGAGAACCATCGACCACCTGCCGACAGGCGCAGTCGAGATCGGCGGCGTCGACCACGCAGTCCAGCTCGTCAGCCTGATCGACGGCACGGCATTTACGCAGGGGCCCGTCTCGCCTACGGCTCGTCGCGCAGTCGGGGTCGCCGTCGCACAGATCGATCTGGCGCTTGCCGGATTCACCCACCCTCTGGCACAGCGTGCGATCCCCTGGGACGTCACGCGGCTCCCTGAGCTGCGACCGAAGCTCAACCACATCCCGACGGATCGGCGCGCGCTCGTCGAGCGCTGGCTCGACCGCTTCGACGCTGTGATCGCAACTGCGCTCGAGCTCGTGCCCGCGTCGACGATTCACGGCGACGTCAACCCTGGCAATCTCCTCGCCGATCGTGACGACCCCGACCGCGTCGCAGGAATCGTCGACTTCGGAGACCTCGTCCACGCACGGACGGTGCTCGACCCGGCAATCGCCGCGGCGTATCAGGCGTTCGGCGCAGACGACCCGCTCGACCCGCTCGTCGAGGTCATCACCGCCTACCACGCCGTTCGACCGCTGACGCGGGCCGAGGTCGAGCTGATCCCGGAGCTGGCAGCTGCCCGGATGGCGCAGTCCGTGCTCATCTCGGCCTGGCGGGCAGAGCTCCACCCGGACAACATCGCCTACATCCTGGCCGACCAGGAGGACTGCTTCGCGACGCTCGACCGGATCGACGATCGTGGTTCGACCACGCTCGCGTCAGCGCTCGCGGACGCGTGCGGAATGCAGAGCCGCGCGACGTCATCGCTCGCTGCCAGCCTCGCTCTCCGTCGCGCACGCCTCGGCCCCGCGCTCAGCCTCAGCTACGACGACCCGGTGCGCCTCGAATCGGGGAACGGGGTCTGGCTGACAGACGTCGACGGCAACCGTCTACTCGACGCGTACAACAACGTGCCACAGGTCGGGCATGCCCATCCCCGCGTGACGGCGGCGCTAGCGAGCCAGGCGAAGCGGCTCACCACGAACACGCGCTATCTCGTCGACGAAGTGGCCCAGTACGCGGATCGTCTCACGGCATTGCTGCCCGACGAGCTCTCGGTCGTGATGTTCGTCAACTCGGGAAGCGAGGCGAACGATGTCGCGATCCAGATCGCCCGAGCCGTCACCGGCAACCGTGGCGTCGTCATCACCGAGCATGCCTACCACGGCACAACCGCTGCGACGGCGGCGCTGTCGCCGGAAGAGCTCGGTCCGGAGGCACTCGAATCCTGGGTGGCTCGGATCGGCGGCGCCTCCACGCTCGGTTCGGCAGAAGCAGCAACCCTCGTGGCGGGTGAGGTCGACGCGGCCTTCGCGCGGCTGCGAGGTCGCGGCCACGACCCGGCGCTGCTCGTGTGCGACGACGTCTTCGCGAGCGACGGGATCTTCGCAGTTCCTCCGGGATACCTTCGCGCCGCGTACGATCGCGCGCGTGCAGCGGGTGCCCTCTGCCTGGCAGACGAGGTGCAGTCTGGGTTCGGCCGTGTCGGCGAGGCGTTCTGGGGTTTTGCGCAGGACGGCGTTCGACCCGACATCGTCACGCTCGGGAAGCCAATGGGGAACGGTCATCCGATGGGAGCCGTGATCACGACGCCCGAGATCGCGGCGCAGTTCGCGGAGCGCTGGCACTTCTTCTCGACCTTCGCGGGGTCACCGGTGGCTGCCGCGGTGGGCGCGGCAGTGCTCGACGTAATCGAGCGCGAACGACTCGCCGAGCAGGCCGAGCGCGTCGGCGCCTACCTGCGGGCGCGCCTCGAGGAGGTGGCTGCCTCGCATCCCGTCGTCACGCACGTGCGTGGACCAGGCCTGTTCATCGGCGTCGAACTGGACTGCGAATCGACGGGGCGATCCGATATCGGACGGGTCGTCGCCAACGGCCTCCGACGGCGCGGCGTTCTCGTCGGCGCGACCGGGCCACGCGTCAACGTGATCAAGATCCGCCCGCCGCTCGTCTTCTCCGAACGGCACGCCGATCGCGTCGCCGCAGCACTGGATGCGACGCTCGCTGCCGAACACCTGCGATGATCGCCGGATGATCGAGACCGCTGACGTCCTCACCCCGGAGGCGCAGGCTTTCCTGACCGATCTCGAGCACGCGTTCGGTTCACGACGCATCGACCTCCTCGCGCAACGTGCAGCGCGTCTCGAACGTCTCCACGCCGGCGAGCTGCCGGACTTCCTGCCCGAGACGGCCGACGTTCGCGCCGGCGACTGGCGCGTCGCCCCCACTCCCGACGAGATCGCCGACCGGCGTGTCGAGATCACGGGGCCGGTCGACCGCAAGATGGTGATCAATGCGCTCAACTCGGGTGCGCGCGTATTCATGGCCGATTTCGAGGACTCGAACTCGCCGACCTGGTTCAACTGCATCGACGGGCAGCGCAACCTCACCGATGCGCTCGACCGGACGATCGCGCTCGACACTGGCGAGAAGCAGTACGCGCTCGCCGACGATCCGGCCGTGCTCTTCGTGCGCCCGCGCGGCTGGCATCTGGAGGAGCGACACTTCGACGTGGACGGAGCTGCGATGTCGGCGTCGCTGTTCGACTTCGGCCTCACCTTCTTCCGTAATCACGGCCGGAACGGGCGCTACTTCTACCTCCCGAAGCTCGAGTCGCACCTCGAGGCGCGGCTCTGGAACGACGTCTTCACATGGGCACAGGAGAGGCTCGGTGTCCCGCAGGGGACGATCAAGGCGACCGTCCTGATCGAGACGATCCTTGCCGCATTCGAGATGGACGAGATCCTCTACGAGCTGCGAGACCACTCGGCAGGTCTCAATGCGGGCCGTTGGGATTACATCTTCAGCGTGATCAAGAAGCTCGGCCACCGACCGGAAATGGTGCTGCCCGATCGCGGTGCGGTGACGATGGCGGTGCCGTTCATGCGCTCCTACTGCGAGCTCCTCGTGAAGACGTGCCACCGACGCGGCGCATTCGCGATGTGAGGGATGGCGGCGTTCATCCCCTCACGCCGCGACGCGGAAGTCAACGCGGTCGCGCTCGCAATGGTGCGCGAGGACAAGGAGCGGGAGGCGTCGCAGGGTTTCGACGGCACCTGGGTCGCCCATCCGGATCTCGTCCCGACCGCCTTTGAGGCATTCGACGCTGTGCTCGGCGACCGACCGAATCAGATCGACCGCCAGCGCGACGACGTCAGCATCAGCGCCTCGGATCTCCTGAACGTCGCCGCCACGCCGGGGAAGGCGACGGAGGATGGTCTCCGCAACAACGTCTCGGTGGGGATCCAGTATCTCGCTGCCTGGCTTCGGGGCTCGGGAGCAGTGGCAATCAACAACCTCATGGAGGACGCCGCGACGGCGGAGATCAGCCGCTCCCAGATCTGGCAGTGGCTCCATCACGGCCGATTCACGACCGACGACGTGCTCCGCATCACCGACGAGGAGATGGGCTCGCTCGGTGAGGGCTACGCAGAAGCGCGCGTCATCTTCGAGAGCATCGCGACACGCCCGGACTACGTGGAGTTCCTGACGCTGCCGGCGTACGACCGGCT
>JANOFZ010000297.1:0-4811 GCA_031413935.1 Thermoleophilia bacterium
CGGCAGATCGGTGCGCGAGCGAACCGCACGAACACGCTCCACGTCGAGACCATCGCCGCCGCCGAGCTTCAGCTTCAGGCGCTTGAACCGGCCCGCCACCCTCTCGGTGCGCCGCGCCATGTCGTCGGGGTCGCCGAGCCAGATCGTCCAGGATGTCGGCGGTCCGACCCGCGGGAGGCCGAGAAGCTTCCAGACTGGCACGCCGAGGAGCTTCCCCTGGAGGTCATGAAGCGCACCGTCGAGTGCGGCCTTGGCCGCCTGTTCACCGGGAATCTGCGCCAGACGGGAGCCGATTTTCTCGAGGGCGAACGGATCGTCGCCGACCAGGCCGCCGTGCTCCTCGATGAAGGCAAGCGCTGAGGCCGGTGTCTCGTCGTATCGCTCGATCGGCGCCGCCTCTCCGCGCCCGACATGGTCGCCGAAGCGGAGCTTGACCTGGACGACATCGTCCCAGTCGGTCGACTCCCGGGCGATCACGAAGGTCTCGGCGAGCCTCAACCGGACGATGTCGGCACGCACCTTCATCGGGCAAGACTACTTCGTGGAAATCCCGAGCACATAGGCAACGATGTCCCCCACCTCCGCCTGCTCGACGAGACCGCCGGGCATTGTCCCGGCGCCCTGTTCGACCCGGGACTGGATGAGGTCGGCATCGAGCTCTGCTCCCGCGAGCGTTGGCCCGATCCCCCCGCCCGTCCCGGCCGTGCCGTGACAGCCGGCGCACGTCGCCTCGAAGACGAGCTCGCCGTTGTACGCGTCCCCGAGCGTGACGGTACCGCTGCCGGCCGGCGTCGCCGGTGCGAGGAACTGACCCTGAGCGAGAGCGAACACCGCGCCCGAGATGCACACGAGCACCACCGCCGGACGCCACAGCTTCCGCTCCATCAGAACCCGAACCTGACGTTCGTGAAGTACCAGAGACCTGACGTGATCCACAGGACAACCAGCATCGTCGCCATCGTGCTGCCCGCGACCGGGAGCACCCAGTGCGGATAGCCCTTCTCCCTGATCACGAGCATCTTGGCCACGAAGACGCCGTAGATGAACGTGCCGACAACCGAGTGCACCGCGACTCGCGTGTCGGGCGTCTGGAAGCCGAGGATGAAGACGCAGTGAAAGAAGACGGGGAGCGTGCAGAGCACGGCAAGTCGGCCCGACCACCGATGGATCCTCTTCGCGACGGGAAACGAGAGCGGGATCACGCGCCGGAGCTTGCCCCACATGCGCGAGGCCGTCAGCACCTGGACGACGGCGAGAACGACGGCCGCGGTCGCAAACCAGGACTTGAAGGCGATCGTAGACGAGAAGACGCTCGTCACCGCGTCGGTGTACGTCCCGCTCACATCGATCAATGGTCCCATCGTGCCTCTCGTTCGATCCTGTCCGGGGGGAGACTACGCCTCCGAAGGAGATCTGGGTTGACGCCTTCCTCCCTGGGACGAGTGAGCGAGTCTGCCCCCTCCCCGACCGATACGAGAGACGTGGGCTCTGCCGCCGCTCCGCGACGCCGTTCGCGCCTCTCCTTGCCCGTTCAGGAGCAGGTCGGCTCATCGTGACTGCGATTCCTCTCACCGCGACGGCCGCGAAGCGGCGGATTGGCGACATCCTCCTGGCGCACGGGTTCGTCACGGAAGAGCAGATCGCAGACGCAACCGCCGAGCAGGAGCGGACACAACAGCCGCTCGGACAGATTCTCGTCGGCCAGGGAGCGATCACGCGCCTCGAGCTGGCGAGCGCGCTCGCGGAACAGTGGTCAGACCCCGCGGCCTCGATCTCCTCTACGCCCCGCTCCGCCGCTCCTCCCGTGCCGGTTCCAGCACCATCTCCACAGGATGAAGCGCAGTACGCCGCGCGCTTGCAGGAAGCCGTCGCGGATCTTGCGCGGAAGGTGCAGTCAGACAAGCCGCTCGAAGGGATCGACGACCGGGTCGAGGAGCTCTCGCGGCGGATCGAGTCGACGCTCGCCCGGACGCAGCACATCGAGGCTGCGGTGGCGACCCTTGCCGAGAGCCTCGAGGGCGTCACCACCGGCGTCGAGGACGCGTTCTACGCGCTGCAGACAGGGACGGCCAACCTCGCGACGGACATGGCGCGGATCGAGCAGTCAGTCAGCGAATTGGCTGCGCGGGAACCGGCCGAGGGGGACGGCGCGTCCCTCCCCGACCTGGTGGATGAGCGCGTCGAGAGCATCGTGGGGCGCCTCGAAGCCCTCGATCACACGACGGACATCGACCAGCTCCGTCGCAGCGTGAGCGACCTCGAAGCGGCGTCCCGCTCGACAACCGACCTCGCAGAGCGTCTCGATCGCGTCGAGGCAGCGTCGGGAGATGAACACCTGCGCGCGGCACTCGACGACCAAGGGGCATTACTCGGCGACCTCCGGACGGTTGTCCAGGAACTGCTGGAGCGGCCCGTCGAGGCGCCCGAGCTCGACGGCCGCCTGACGCAGATCGAGTCGCAGCTCGATGCCGCGACGACCTTACGCGACGAGCTCGCGGGGCGTGTCGACGCGCTTGGCGAACGCGTCACCGAAGAGCCTGACCCCGATCCGCGGCTGGAGGGCGTCGTGGCACAGCTTGCGACCCTCGAATCTCGGCTCGACGCGAATGTTGCCGAGGTCGACGATGTGAAGGAGAGAGTCGCCGACCAGGATGACCCGGCCGGACGTCGTCGCCTGGACGAACTCACGGAGGCGGTTGAGGCGCTCCGGCAGGAATGGGCGATGAACGAGCGCCCGGCGCTGGCGGCCGACGAACAGATCGCAGAGCTCGCCGCTCCGAGGCTCGCCGAGATCGAGGCGCGTATCGAGGCGCTCGCAAGCGACAGAGCCGATGACGCGGCACTCGCAAACCGGCTCGATGAGCTGGAGAGTGCGCGACACAGCGATCTCGATACCGTTGATGTCCTCGCACGGGCGATGGATCGGATTCGGCACGACCTGACGACGGTGCCGCCGTCTACCGCGAGCGAATCGTCCGAGGTGATGGATGCCGTGACGGAACTCGCGCAGCGGATGACGGCGCTCGAGGAGTCGCGCGTCGTCGCGCCGGAGGGCGGAAACGATCCATCCGAGCTGGCCTCCGAAATCGAGCGCTTCCGACTCGTGCTCGAGCGGATCGACCTACACCTCGGCGAGCACGATCTAGCGCTCGCTGATCTCACACCGCCGAACGTCGATGAACGCCTCCAGGAGCTCACGGCGCTGGTGCAGGAGCTCGCCGCGTCACAGGAAGCTGTAGGCGCACCTCATCCTTCCGCCGCAGCACCGTCGCTACCCGCTGACATCGGTGCCCTGCTGCAACGAGTCGAGGAGGCAGAGTCGGCGTCGCAGTCGGACGCCGAGAAGCTGATGAACCGACTCGAGCGAATGGCGTCGTCGATCGACTGGCGGCTACAGCGCCTCGAATCCGACGAGACGGACGACTCGGAGTAGCCGGCGGGATATCTCGCCACACGTTCGGCGTCTCTCGTGTGTTAGGCGACCGCGCTCTTGATGGCTGTGACGGCGCGTTGGAGGTCGAAGTCTCCGTAGTTGCCGTTCCGGTTGGTGTCGGGGTTGATCCGGAGGCCGTGCGCGTGGTTTTCGGCGAGCAGGTCGTCTGCCCGTCCGGGCGGTGGTCTTGGGGGTGCGAGTGGCCAGACGATCCCGTAGCGGTTGCGGAAGCGAATCCCGCTCACTGTGTCGCCCTCGATCGTGTAGCCGCCCTCGTGGACGACGCGATGGTGCTGATAACAGAGGAGCACGAGGTTCTCGAGACTCGTCTCCCCACCATGGGCCCAGTGTTGGCGGTGATGCGCCTGCAAACGATGTTGGCGCTCGCAGCCGGGGAAACAACAGGTGTGATCCTCGCGCGCCTCGAGGAGCCGACGCAACACCGGAGGCACCGTGCGACGGCTGCGACCGACACTCACTGGAAGGCCGTCGCGCTCGACCTGCGCCACAACCTCGGCGTCGCAGCCAAGCCGACGGGCAGTCTCAGGCGAGACCAGGGGGCCATCCTCCAGCTCGGAGCGGCCGCGACCATCAGCGCAGAGCACTTCGGCGTCGACGTGGACGACGAGGCGCGCCCGCACACCGCGAGGAGGCTCGTCCGCTGCGACCAGCGAGGCCTCGGCAAGCTCGAGCAACGCCTCAACACGTGCCGGACGCGGAGGATCAACGAAACCACCACCCGCCCCCGCCTCCGGCTGCGGTTGCGTTTGCGGCTGGGGGTCGCTCGCCACTGCAGCACGCTCCGCGCGGCGACGGACAAGCACCCGCTCCCGTGCCACCTCGAGCGCCCTGATCAGCAGCGTCCCGTCCTCGGCCGCGAGCCGCGCCCGCAGAAACAACGTGCCATCATCGTCCAGGTAGTAGTCGACGTACTCCAACGCGTGCGCCTGCTCGGCGTCCTCGGCGGCAACACGACGGAAGGCCCGAAGCGCCCGCTCGAGCTGCGACGCCGTCAGCGCCCCCGCAAGCTCCAACAGACCCTCCTCCGACGACACCGTCGCAACCCGGGTGAGCGCCCGCACCTTGCTGAACGTCAACTCGCCACGCCCAAACGCCGCCCGGGTCGCCGGCAGCTCCTGCAACGCCTCCGCGACCCGCAAGAACTCACGCGCCTCCCGCCCCGTGATCCCGCAACGCCAGGCAAGAAACGCCGGCAGATCACTGCTGTCACCCTCCACACGCATCTCCCAAACGAGCTCGAGCCAACGAGCAGTCGCCGCACTCAAATGAGCCGACAGACCCGCGAGCTCATCCACCCGCCCCTCCGTCGCCAACTCCCGCGCCGCCACACCCACACCAACCCGCTCCATCAACGTTG
>JANOFZ010000298.1:0-3509 GCA_031413935.1 Thermoleophilia bacterium
GAGCTCGAAGCGCAGCGGCCGGTTGTCAAGCGCCGACGGCAGCCGAAAACCGAAGTCGACGAGCGTCTGCTTGCGGGAGCGATCACCCTCGTACATGCCGCCGATCTGCGGCACCGACTGATGCGACTCGTCGATGAAGCAGAGGAAGTCGGACGGGAAGTAGTCGAGCAGCGTATGGGGCGGCGAGCCCGCGGGCCGACCTTCGAGGACGCGCGAGTAGTTCTCGATCCCGTTGCAGAAGCCGAGCTCCCGCATCATCTCCATGTCGTACTCGGTGCGCTGCCGAATCCGATGCGCCTCGAGCAACTTGCCCTCCGCCTCGAACTGCTGGATCTGCCCCTCGAGCTCGCCCCTGAGGCCCCCCATCGCAGCCTCGATCGTCGGCTTCGACGTCACGTACTGGGTGGCAGGGAAGATCGTCAGGTTGTCGAGCTTCGCGTAGACCTCGCCCGTCAGCGGATCGAAGTGCGTGATCTGCTCGACCTCGTCGCCGAAGAGCGAGATTCGATAGGCCGTCTCGGCCGACGCCGGCTGCACCTCGATCACGTCCCCCTTGACCCTGAAGCGACCCCGCCCGAGCAGCGTATCGTTGCGGACATACTGCGTGTCGATCAGCTTGCGGAGGAGCTCGTCGCGGTCGTGCTCCTCCCCCACCGCCAGGTTGACGAGCCGCTTCTCGTACTCCTCAGGCGAGCCGAGGCCGTAGATACACGAGACCGAGGCGACGATCACCGTGTCGCGACGGGAGAGGAGCGAGGCCGTGGCGGCGTGGCGAAGACGGTCGATGTCGTCGTTGCGGGACGAGTCCTTCTCGATGTAGAGGTCGGCCTGCGGGACGTACGCCTCCGGCTGGTAGTAGTCGTAGTAGGAGACGAAGTACTCGACCGCGTTCGCAGGGAAGAACTCGCGGAACTCGTTGCAGAGCTGGGCGGCGAGCGTCTTGTTGTGCGCGATCACGAGCGCCGGGCGCTGCAGCTTCTCGATCAGCCACGCCATCGTCGCCGTCTTGCCGGTGCCCGTCGCCCCGAGCAGGGTCTGAAACCGGTTGCCGGCCTCGAGTGATGCGCTCAGCTCGGCGATCGCGTGTGGCTGATCGCCCGTGGGCGAGTAGTCAGCGGTGACGCGCATTTCGGCCATGGTCTGCAACCGTATCAGTTGCACGAACGTCTGTACGGTGCTAGCATCAGATGCATGGTGAGGAGAACAACCGTTTCAGCTGAAGCAGACGACCTCGCAGTACTCGAAGATGAGGCCAGACGGCGCGGCCTCTCGCTCGCATCCGTGCTGCGCGAGGCGGTCGCCGAGAAAGCCAGCGAGGTGCGGAGCACGCGACCTCGACCCCGCTTTGGCCTCTTCTCGAGTGGTGACGGCCGAAGCATCGCGGACCTCATGGAAGAGGACCCGGACGGGCCGTTCAGCACGCCGTATAGCGACGAGTAAATGGCTCTTGTCCTCGACACGGGACCCCTCCTCGCGCTCCTTGACTCGAACGACCGCGACCACGCACGCTGTCTTGCGATGGCAACTGATACGCGCGAGGACTTCGTCGTTCCCGCCCACGTTCTCGTCGAGCTCAACTACTGGCTGCGCAAGCGTCGCGCGCTCCATGCCTGGCAGACGTTCGTCGCCGATCTCAGAGCCGGGGCATATCGGCAGCATCACCTCGATGACGACGGCCTCGCCAGGGCGGCCGAGCTCGAGGTCCAGTACGCGTCGCTCAACCTCGGGCTGGTCGACGCGTCGGTGATCATTGCGTGCGAGCAACTCGGAGAGACGAAGGTTGCGACGCTCAACCGGCGTCACTTTTCCGTCGTCAGGCCCCGTCACTGTGAGGCCCTGACCTTACTCCCCGCCTGAACGAACGCTCTCCGCGGCTACCATGAAGCCCGCATGGGCCCACGGATCGCAACGCTCACCGTGGCGCTCCTCATCGGCTCCGGACTGATCGGAGCCGCAACGTCGTCCGGAAAGCCGGTGCAGGTCGATCGCACGGCTCCGCAACTCGTCGGACTGCGCGCGTTCACTCTCTCACCGCAGAAGTACGCGGGCGACCGACGGCTCCATGTGACGATCTCGCCGAACGGTGACGGCGTTCGGGACATGGCGAAGATCAGCTTCACCCTCACCGAGCGGGCGACCGTCCGCCTGAGAATCGCCCACACGCTCAGTCGTCCCGAGGTCATCTTCGAGAAGATTGTGGCCTTCGGGCCGGGGCGGCAGGTGTTCAACTGGAGTCCCGAGCCGACGACCACGCCCCGCACCTACATCACCCTCCTCGACGTCAGAGACGCCGCGGGAAACCGACGAACGTATGGGGCGTCAAATGCCGAGACCGGTCGCCGCCCCACAGCACCGGTCATCCGCATTCTCGGCGTCGAGGCTGGGTTCACGCGCGAGAGCTACGTGCCGGGCGAGACGGCGACGCTTGCCGTCGAGAGCGACGCGAGCGCGCTGTCGCTCCAGGTCTTCCGCGCCGGGCCCGAGGATGTGCCCACGTACAACGACACGCTGATGAACGGCGTGCCCGTGACGGATCCGGTCAACGTCGGCTGGTCGAGCCTCGACCGGCCCGGCACGATTCCCGTGCCGGTCGGGCCGTGGGCCTCCGGGCTCTACTTCGCGAAGCTGACCGATGAGGACGGGCGAATCGGTTTCGCTCCCTTCGTTCTTCGTCCCGCGCAGCTCGGCCTCTCGCGCGTCGCCGTGATCCTCCCCACGAACACGTGGCAGGCGTACAACTTCCGTGACGAGAACGGTAACGGCTGGGGCGACACCTGGTACGCGAAGGGCTCGCAGAGCACGGTTCGGTTGGGCCGAGCCTTCCTCCGCCGCGGCGTCCCGCCGCAATACCGCAAGTACGACCTCGGCTTCCTCCGCTGGCTCGCGCAACGCGGCAAGCAGCCCGACTACCTCAGCGAAACCGATCTCGAGGTGCTGAACGGCGACACGCTCGCACGGCTGTACGACCTCGTGATCTTCGGCGGACACACGGAGTACGTGACACCGAGAGAGTTCGACGCCGTCGAGCGCTATCGCGATCTCGGCGGCAACCTGATGTTCCTCTCGGCGAACAACTTCTTCTGGCAGGTGCAGCGCCGCGGTGGGGTTCTGACCCGGACGCGGAAGTGGCGCGACATCGGGCGCCCTGAGTCGGCGCTGCTCGGCGTGCAGTATCGGGGCAACGACGATGGCCGGATCCAGCGTCCGTTCATCGTGCGTGGGGCCGCAACTGCGCCCTGGGTGTTCGCCGGCACCGATCTCTCCGACGGCGCCGAGTTCGGCCAGGAACTCGGCGGCTACGGGATCGAGATCGATGCGACGACGAAGGCGAGCCCGCCGGGCACGACGATTCTGGCGGAGATCCCGGAGCTCTACGGACCTGGGTTCACAGCCCAGATGACGTACTACGAGACGCTGGCTGGTGCTCGCGTCTTTGCTGCAGGCGCGATCGACTTCGGCGGCACCGCACTCCTGCCCGTCGTCTCGAGGATGCTCGAGAATCTCTGGTC
>JANOFZ010000299.1:0-4275 GCA_031413935.1 Thermoleophilia bacterium
GTGCAGCGCCATCGACATACCGTCGCCGGTGCAGGCATAGGCGTTCGTGGTCGCGCGATACAACCGTCCGACACCGCCCGTAGCGAGGATCACCGACTTGCCGGTGATCAGCTTGACGCCTCCGTTCATCAGATCCCAGGAGATGACGCCGGTGCAGCGTCCGTCCTCGACGAGGAGACGGAAGGCGAAGTACTCCTCGAAGACGGTCATGCCCTGAGCCATCCGGCGCTGCAGCTGCTCGTAGAGAACCTGGATCAGGACATGACCGGTGATGTCGGCGGCGTAGACGGTGCGAGGCGATCCTGCAGCACCGAAGGGGCGCTGATCGAGCCGTCCTTCACTGTTGCGCGAGAACACCGCACCCCAGTGCTCGAGCTGGTAGATGTCGTCAGGGGCCTCACGCGTGAAGATCTCGATCGCGTCCTGGTCGCCGAGGTAGTCGGAGCCCTTGACGGTGTCGAACGCGTGCTTCTCGGGGCTGTCCTCGGCCGTGTTCCCGAGCGCTGCGTTGATGCCGCCTTCGGCCGCGCCCGAGTGGCTTCGGGTCGGGTGAAGCTTCGAGATGACGCCGACGCTCGCGCCCCGATCGTGGGCTTCGATAGCCGCGCGCATCCCGGCACACCCGGCGCCGACCACGAGAACGTCGTAGGAAGGCTCCATCACCACTGAACTTACCGAATCGCCGCTCGGACGCGCGCGTCGAACCGACGGCATCACGCCCCGCGTGACGCCAGCGATCGAACGCTGGCCCGGCGCCTGGCGCAGCGCCCGTGGCCGGAACGAGATTCCGCAGCCGCGAGCCTCTAGGCCCGCGGCCCGGCGGCCGTCACTGCGGCGCCGGCGTCCGCTGCGAACTTCTCGAAATTCGCCGTGAACATCCCCGCGAGCTCCCGTGCCTTCGTGTCGTAGGCGGCCGGATCGCTCCAGGTCGAACGCGGATCGAGAAGCGATGCCTCGACACCGGGCACCTCCACGGGCACCTCGAAGTCGAAAAAGTCGTCGACACGGTATTCGACTCCAGCGAGTTCACCGGAGAGTGCCGCGTGCAACAGCCTGCGCGTCGCCCGAATCGGCATCCGATGGCCCTCGCCATAGGGGCCCCCCGTCCAGCCCGTGTTGACGAGCCAGACTGCCGACCCGTGCGCGTCGAGCTTGTCGCCGAGCATCCGGGCGTATACCGCGGGCGGCTGCGGGAGGAACGGAGCGCCGAAGCAGGTGGAGAACGTCGGCTGCGGCTCCTTGACGCCGATCTCGGTGCCGGCGAGCTTGGCGGTGAAGCCGGAGAGGAAGTAGAAGAGCGCCTGGTCTCGCGTCAAGCGCGCGATCGGCGGCAAGATCCCAAACGCATCGGCGGTGAGCATGACGACGGCGCTCGGGTGCCCGGCGCGCTTGGCGGGCAGCGCGTTCGCAATCTGCTCGAGCTTGTACGCGGCACGCGTGTTCTCGGTCTTTGCGTCGCTGTGGAGATCGACCACGCCGCGCTCGTCGATCCGGACGTTCTCGAGCACCGTGCCAAACGTGTGCGTGGTGCGGAAGATCTCGGGCTCCGCCTCGGCAGAGAGCCGAATCACCTTGGCGTAACAGCCGCCCTCGATGTTGAAGACGCCGTTCGAGCCCCAGCCGTGCTCGTCGTCGCCGATCAGCGAACGGGTCGGATCAGCCGACAACGTCGTCTTGCCCGTGCCGGAGAGGCCGAAGAAGACGGCGACCTTGCCGTCCTCGCCGACGTTCGCCGAGCAGTGCATCGGGAGGACACCTTCGAGCGGGAGGCGGTCGTTCATGACGGTGAAGATCGACTTCTTGATCTCGCCCGCATAGAACGTGCCGCCGACGATCACCTCTGTCCTCGTCGGGTGGAGGACGACGAACGTGCCCGCGCGCGTGCCGTCCTCGGCAGGAACGGCCTCGACCTCGGGTGCGTGCAGCACGAGAGCCTGAGGCTCGAAGGCTTCGAGCTCGGACGCATCCGGCTCGATGAACATCGTCTTCGAGAACAACGCGTGATACGGACTGCCGGTGACAACCCTCACGGAAATCCGGTGCGTCGGATCGGCGCCCGCGAATGCGTCGACGACGTAGAGCGGATCCTGGGCATCCAGATGCGCGACGACCTTCGCGCGCAGCCTCTCGAACTGCGCCTCAGCGAGTGGATGATTGATCTCGCCCCACCAGATCCTGTCCTCGGAGCCGGGCTCTGCGACGACGAACTTATCCCTCGGCGACCGACCGGTGAACGCGCCCGTGTCGACTGCCAGCGCGCCACCCTCTGCGATCCGACCGTCACCGCGCCGGATCGCGTGCTCGTAGAGCTGCGCCGTCGACGGATGCCAGATCACAACGGCTGCCGGGTCAAGGCCGTGCAGGTCGAGGCCGCTGTGCGTTCGAATGGGGGTAGTTGTCATCACAGCGCCTCCGGGGGAACGTCAAGGTGAAAGTCGGATCGGGGTCGCAGCGGGCAGAATCTCCGCGCAACCCGGGTATCGTACGCACGTCGCGAACCCCGTGACGAGAGATCTTGACAGGTCAGATCGAACGCTCGCGCGTGAACCTGAAGGCTCAGGCGATTCCGGCGACCGCTCCCTGCGACTCCGGGTCGACGTTCTCATCACGCGCGACGAGCAGGGCGTAGCGACCTCCTGCGGCGAGGAGCTCTTCGTGAGCGCCGGTCTCCGCGACACCGCCGCGGTCGAGCACGACGATCTGCTCGGCGTCCCGCACCGTCGAGAGGCGATGCGCGATCGCGATCGTCGTCCGGCCCTCGGAGAGACGCTCGAGCGCGTCCTGCACGAGCCGCTCGGTCTGCGTGTCGAGGGCAGAGGTCGCCTCGTCGAGAACGAGGATCGGCGGGTTACGCAACACGGTTCTTGCGATTGCCATCCGCTGCCTCTCGCCACCCGAGAAGCGGTGGCCACGCTCGCCGACGACGGTCTCGTAGCCGTCCGGGAGCGATGCGATCAGCTCGTGGATCTGTGCTGCACGCGCTGCCTCCTCGACCTCATCGTCGGTCGCATCGGGCTTCGCGAACCGGAGATTCTCGCGCACGGTGGAGTGGAAGAGGTACGTCTCCTGTGAGACGACGCCGACCGCAGCGGCGAGCGACTCGAAGGTGAGATCACGCACATCGATGCCGTCGATCGAGACAGTGCCCCGGGTGGCGTCATAGAGGCGCGCCACGAGATAACCGCAGGTCGTCTTGCCGGAGCCCGTTTCGCCGACGAGTGCCGTCTTCGTGCCGGCAGGAACGGTAAAGGAGACGTCCTCGAGCGTCCACGCCTCCTTCTCGTAGCGGAAGCAGACACGGTCGAAGGTGACGTCGCCCTTCGGGCGCTCGAGCGTTCGGGTGCCCTCGACGATGTCGACCGGCTGGTCGAGGTACTCGAAGATGCGGTCGAAGAGGGCAAGGGAGCTCTGCACCTCCAGTTGAACGCCCAACAGGCTTCCGATCGGAAAGAACAGCCGCGTCTGCAGCGTCGTGAACGCAACGAGGACTCCGATGCTGATCACGGAACTGCCGCGCGCCTGCGACCACCCTGCGAACCAGTAGACGAGTGCCGGCATCACCGCGAACGTCATCTGGATCGCTGCCATCATCCAGCGGCCGGTCATCCGGCTGCGCACCTCGAGATCCGCAAGCCGCAGGGACTCGTCCGAGAACCGCTCGGCGAGGTCGCCGGAGCGCCCCATCGTCTTGCCGAGGAGGATCCCCGAGACGGAAAGTGACTCCTGCACGATCGACGAGACGTCCGCGAGCGATACCTGTCGTTCCGCGGTCACCTTCTTGCGCTGAGCACCCACGCGCTTCGTCAACCAGACGAAGAACGGTAGGAGGATCAGCGCGAAGACGGCGAGACGCCAGTCGAGCAGCACCATCGCGATGATCGTGGCGATGACGGTCGTCACGTTCGAGAGCACCGACGTCGCAGTGGAGGTGACAACGGTGTCGATGCCGCCGATGTCGTTGGCGATCCGGCTCTGCACGTCGCCTGTCCGCGTTCGCGTGAAGAACGCGAGCGAGAGTCGCTGCAGGTGTCGGTAGACAGACGTGCGCAGGTCGTGCATGACGGCCTGGCCAACACGGTTCGAGAGCAGCGTCTGGCAGACGCCGATCGCCCCCGTGACGATGGGGATCAGGATCATCCCGGCGACGAGGAGCGTGAGCAGGCGCACGTCGTTCTCGGGGATCGCAGTATCGAGGACAGCCACGAGCAGGAACGACGGGATCACGCCGAGCACCGCCGAGATGATGATCAGGGTGAAGACGACCGCGAGCTGCGG
>JANOFZ010000300.1:0-1600 GCA_031413935.1 Thermoleophilia bacterium
CCCGCAAAGCAAGAGCTTGCCGCCACGTCAGCAGATACGCCTCGGAAACCCGATGGAGGAACCCATCGACCTGGTCTTTGTCGTAGCCGCGCATCGCGACGGGCAGGTCGTGGCTCGTCACATCCTCGGGACGCAGCATGCTCTTGCCGGCGCCGGGCTCGAACGGGGAGGTGATCGGGGGTTGCTCGTCGGCCACGTATGAACCGTATCGCTTTCCTGCTCGCTTGCAAACCCTGCAGGCCGAAAGCTCCTGCGAGACACCCCACGGGAGTCCCCACCCGGGGAAAGCATGGACAATGAGATACTGGAGCCAATGGAACAGACTCTGACAGTCTTTGGAGGGCAGGCGACGGACGATGATGCCGGGCGGATTCCGGCACAGTTCAACTTCACGCGGGACGTCGTCGAGGCCCTTGCCGAGACCGACCCCCGCCGGCAAGCGCTGACGTTCGTCGATGCTGAAGGAATCATCGATCGACACACCTTCGGGGAAATCGCAGCCGGCGCGAACCGCTGGGCGGCACTTCTTCGTGGTCGCGGCCTCGTTCCGGGCGACCGGTTGCTCGTGTTCACCGGTGAGACTCCGGCCTGGCATGCGGTTCTCCTCGGAGCCCTCAAAGCGGGTCTCGTGGTGGTGCCCTGCCCCGAGACGCTGCGAGCACGCGAACTGGCCTTCCGCGGTGAGCACTCCGAAGCACGGCTCGTCGTAACCGACCGCGAACGCGCCCCCACATTCGCCGAGATCGAAATGCCAGTGGACGTACTGGCGGTCGAGGACGTCTCGGCCGAACTGAGAAACCTGTCGGCGATGCAGCCGACTCACGATACGGCGTCCGGCGACAGCGCCTTCATCCTCTACACCTCGGGCACGTCGGGAGACCCGAAAGGGGCCGTTCATACCCACGAATACACATGGGCGAATCACCTCCAGGCCCGACACTGGCTGAACGCGCGTCGCGACGACCTCGTGTGGTGCACAGCTGTGAGCGGCTCGGCGAAGTCGATCTGGAACGTTCTCCTCGGGCCGTGGTCGTGTGGGGCCGAGATCGTTATCGACGAAGGCGGCTTCGACGCGGAGCGACGCCTGGCACTCATCCAGAAACTCGGGGTGACGGTGCTCTGCCAGACGCCGACCGAGTACCGGCTGATGGCAAAGGTGCCATCGCTCGCACGGTTTGATCTTCGCCGACTCCGTCACGCCGTTTCGACGGGTGAGCCGCTCGATCCCCATGTGATCGAAGCGTTCCGCAACACCTTCGACCTCACTATCCACGATGGCTATGGCCAGACCGAGAACACCGTTATCGCCGGGAACCTCCGGAACACGGAGATCAAACCCGGCTCGATGGGCCTGCCAATGCCCGGCCACAAAGTATGCGTGATCGACGAAGAGGGCAACGAGCAACCTGTCGGCATCGAGGGCGACATCGCCCTTTACGGCAGACCACCCTCGTTGTTCCTCGGCTACCTCGATGAGCCCGAGGAGACGAGGGGCGTCTTCCGTGGACCGTGGTACGTGACGGGCGACCGGGCGACCCGCGACGAGGACGGCTATCTGTGGTTCACCGGACGGGCCGACGATGTCATCATCAGCGCCGCG
>JANOFZ010000301.1:0-3108 GCA_031413935.1 Thermoleophilia bacterium
CGTCTTGCCCGATCCGGACGGCCCGAGCATCGTGAAGAACTCACCCCGGGCTATCTCGAGGTCGACGGAGTCCACGGCGCCGACGTCGCCGTACGTCTTCCGCAGGCCGGGGAGTCGGATATCGGGAATCTCAGAGTGCAACAGCCAGTGCATCCTCCAGTACCGAGAGGCCTTCGTCCAGTACGTCGTCTTCGATTGTCAAGGGCGCGAGCAGCCGGATCACGTTGCCGTACATGCCGCAGGCAAGCAACAGCAGGCCTCGCTCGAACGCGGCCGCGACGATCGCCGCAGCCTCGTCAGGAGTCTGCGCCGCTAATTCAAACGCGAGCATCGGCCCGAGACCACGCACCTCGCCGATCGCCGGGTGCTTCGCCGCTAGCTGCTCGAGGCGCGCGCGCATCGTCTCGCCGAGCACGGTCGCCTGAGCGAGGAACTCGGGATCTGCGACGGCGTCGAGCACCGCGACGGCAGCAGCACACGAGAGCGGATTGCCGCCAAACGTGCCGCCGAGACCGCCGGCAGGCACCGCGTCCATGATCGAGGCAGGGCCTGTCACCGCGGCGAGTGGTAGGCCGCCTCCGATCGACTTGCCGGAGACGAGCAGATCAGGCGCAACACCCTCGTGATGCTCGATCGCCCACATCTTCCCGGTCCTCCCCACACCCGACTGCACCTCGTCGTCGACGAAGAGGATGCCGTGCTCGCGGCAGATCTCGAGCAAACGCCGCAGATAGTCGGCCGGCATTGGCAGGAAGCCACCCTCGCCCTGCACCGGCTCGAGCACCATGCAGGCGACGGAGGCCGGGTCGACCTCGGCCTTGAAGAGCTGTTTCAGACCCGCGATCGCGTCGTCGGTCGAGATCCCGCGGTACGGGTTTGGCACCGGCGCACGGTAGACCTCCGGGGCGAACGGCCCGAAACCGGCCTTGTACGGCTTCACCTTTGCTGTCATCGTCATCGTCAGCAGCGTGCGGCCGTGGAACGCGTTGTCGAAGACGACGACGGCGGGTCGTCCCGTCGCCGAGCGTGCGATCTTGACGGCGTTCTCGTTGGCCTCGGCACCGGAGTTGACGAGCAGCGACTTCTGCTGCTCGCCGGCACAGGGCGACAGCTCGGCCAGGCGGCGGCAAACCTCTACATAGGGCTCGTAGACGCCCACCATGAAGCACTGGTGGAGGTAGTCGTCCGCCTGCGCCTTGATCGCGTCGACGACGGGGGCGAACCGGTGTCCCGTGTTCTGGCAGCCGATTCCGCCGGCGAAGTCGAGAAACGTGCGGCCGTCGACGTCGGTGACGCGAGCGCCGTCTGCTTTGGAGACGACGAGCTTTGGCGTCGAGACGCCTGCGCTCACGTAGCGGGCGCGGTCGGAGAGGATGCGGTCGTGCGACGTGGTCTCGGTAGTTGAGGTCATCGCGGGAGTATGCCGCAGTTGCGCCCTTGATCGGCCGATCAGCCTCGCATTGCGCAGGGATACGTGGCACGTTGGTCGCATGCGCGACTAGCGCGTGAGCCCAGACGACAGGCTGAAGCCTGTCGCCGCTCACCTTGAACGCCGCGCCAAGTCGGCAAAGTCATGGCCGCGGGCGGCCACCTTCAGGATCACGCGAAGCGTGCAGAAAGGATGGAAGTAGGGGTGGGCGAGGATCTCGCGGTACGCTCTTCCACCGCGATATCCTCGTCCACTCCTACGAACAGTGCGGTTTTCCCCACCCCAAGTGACCTGACGACCGCACTGCAATGGGAAGGCGACGCTGCGAGCCTGCGAGGAACAGATCACCCTCGAGGAGAATCGCATGTCACCCCTGAAGCAGAGCACGAACATCGCGGCCCGGATGGGTCGCTGGAGTGCACGACACAGAAAGACCGCCATCTTCGGCTGGCTCGCGTTCGTCGTCGCGTCGGTCGTCCTCGGCGGGATGATTGGCACGAAGACGATCGACCAGAGCGACATGAACGTCGGTGAAGCACGCGCGGCCGACACCATCATCCGCGATGCCGGCTTCAAGCTGGATCGGCAGATGGAGTACGTCCTCGTGCAGTCGCCGACGAGCACGGCGGCCGATCCCGCGTTCCGCGCCGTCGTCGATCAGGCGATTGCGAAGCTCGATTCGTTCCCGAAGGTGACGGAGCTTCGCTCCCCGTTCGCGAAGGGGAACGAGGGCCAGGTCTCGCAGGACGGCCACGCGGTGCTGATCCAGTTCAGCCCGAAGGGCACCCACGACGAGGCGGCCGCCTACATCGACGAGATCACGGCCGGAACCGAGCAGGTGCAGACGTCAAACCCCGGATTCACCGTCGTGCAGGCCGGCTCGGCCTCGACGGGCAAGGCGCTCGACGAGATGTTCGGCTCGCAGCTCGCGCGGGCCGGAATGATCTCGATCCCGATCACGCTCGTAATCCTGATGCTCGTCTTCGGATCCGTCGTCGGCGCGCTGATCCCGCTCGGACTGGCGCTCACGGCAGTCATGGCCACGATGGGGCTCGTTGCGTTCCCGAGCCAGATCGTTCCGATGGACGAGGCGATCTCCGAGGTGATCCTCCTGATCGGGCTCGCGGTCGGCGTCGACTACTCGCTCTTTTACATCCGTCGCGAACGCGACGAGCGACGCGCCGGACGCAGTGAGTCGGCTGCGCTCGAGGCCGCTGCAGCGACATCGGGACGCGCCGTCCTTATCTCCGGCATCACGGTGATGATCGCGATGGCGGGCATGTTCTTCTCCGGCGACAAGACGTTCATGTCGTTCGCGATCGGGACGATGATGGTCGTCGCCGTTGCAATGATTGGCTCGCTCACGGTCCTCCCCGCCATGCTCTCCTGGCTCGGCGACCGCGTCGACAAGGTGCGCATCCCGTTCGTCTCGCGCCTCAAGCGTGACGACGGTCAGGGACGGATGTGGGGCGCGATCCTCGGCGTCGTACTGCGAAGGCCGCTCGTCTCGGCGATCGCTGCGACGGCGGTGCTCGTTGTTCTGGCGCTTCCCGCGATCAACCTGCGCACGAGCCAGTCCGGCCTCGAGGCGATGCCGAAGTCGCTCGAGGAAGTGCAGGACTACAACAAGGTGCAGGACGCATTCCCGGGTGGAGCGACGCCGGCGATCGTGGCGATCA
>JANOFZ010000302.1:0-4037 GCA_031413935.1 Thermoleophilia bacterium
GCCGCAAGGCGAGTGGCTCGCTTGCGACTGACGGCCGATCGCGGGACCCGAAAGGGGCCCGTGGTCGTTGTGGGGTCAAACGGGGGCCGTTTGTCGGCCGGGAAAGCGACCTCAGACGCCGGGCTTCCAGACCATCAGCGCAACGATCGCCACGATCGCGATCAGCATCGAGGCGTTGAGCGCCAGGTTCAGCGGGTCGCGCAAACGGCGCACGAGGTCAGCGCTCGATGCGTCGCCGTCGGCCGCGAGGCGCTCTGCCAGCTCCCGGGTCTTCCTGTCCTGCCGCCCTGCGATCGCTCCGACGACGAGCACCCAGCCGACGAGCACGAATGTGACCGTCAGCCACGTCGCCGACAGCGAGAGGCCGAGATCGCTCGCAAGCCAGAAGCCGGCAGCGACCGTGACCACGAGACCGCCCCCAACGACGGGCACCACTGGTCGCACGGCGCGCAACAGGAGTGCGATCTCCGACGGGCGCTCCCGGCGCATTGCGGCGAGGCTCAGCAACGCCGCCGCGAGAGATCCACCGACGAAGAGCAACACGCCGGCGAGGTGGAGAAACAGGATCCCTTCCTCGCTCATCGACCGCGACGATAGCCTGCGTCCATGATCACCGTCCTTCGCATCGTCCACCTGATGTCGGCCACGGTCTGGGTCGGCGGCACGATCGTGCTCGTCTTCGTCGGCGTGCCGGCGATCCGCAAGCTCGAAGGGGAGGCGCGCGCGACGGCGATGAAGGCGCTCGGCCGTCGCTGGCGGCCGCTCGGCTGGAGCGCCATGGGCGTGTCGATCCTCTCGGGTCTCTGGCTCACCCAGCTGCACGGCGGCATCAACTCGGCAGCGCTCTCGACCGACTTCGACAGGACGCTGATCGTCAAGTCGGTGCTCGTCGTCTTCCTCGTCGTCGGCGCCCTCATCCACGACTACGTACTCGGGCCGCGGCTGCAACGGGAGATGCGCGCGAAAGAACCTCAGGCGTCTTTGACGCGGCGTCGGCTGATCATGGTCGGCTGGTTCAACTTCTCGCTGACGATCGCGGTGCCGATCCTCGGCGTGATCGTCCTCGGCTACCTCGACTGACGTGGAGGACGCAGCTCGCCATCTGGCGCTCCTCACCCGCACGACCGAGGTCGTCAACTCGTCGCTCGACCTGCAGGAGGTGATGGAGGCGATCGCACACGAGGTTGCTGCCGCCCTCGAGACCGATTCCGCCTACGTCTATCTCTACGACGAGCGAACCGACGAGCTCGTGTTGCGCGCGACGCACGGGACGAGCGTCGCGGACGCCACCCGGGCGCCGCGCATGCGGCGTGGCGAGGGCATCACCGGTGCAGCGGCTGCCGACCGTGCTCCGGTGATGATCGCGGCGGACGCACACCTCGATCCGCGCTTCAAGGCATTCCCGAACCTCCCCGAGGACGACTACGCTTCCATCCTCGCCGTGCCGATTCTCGCCCGCGAGAAGCTCGAGGGTGCGCTCAACGTTCGCACGCGTGAGCCACGGGCATTCACGCAGGCCGAGGTCGATCTGCTGATGACGATCGCCGGCCAGGTGGCCCAGTCGATCGAGCACGCGAAGCTCTACTCGCAGGCACAGCGCCGCGTGCACGAGCTGGAAGCGCTCGCGCGGATCTCGGAGGCCGTCTCGGAATCCCTCTACTTGGAGGAGTCGCTCGAGGCGATCGTGCAGACGACCGTCGAGTCGACGCACGCTACGGGTGCTGCGATCGTGCTCGAGGACGGTCGCATTGCCTGGCCCGAAGGACGGGCCGGCAAGCACGCCGTGCGACTGCCGCTGCGCTGGCGCGGCCGCACGATCGGGGAGCTCGTCGTCGACCGGGATGCGCCTTTCTCCGACGACGACCGCCAGCTGCTCGAGGCGATCGCAAGCCAGGCGGCGGTCGCGCTCGAGCACGGTCGCATGGCGCTCCGAGGAGTGCTCGCCCAGGAGATCCACCACCGGGTCAAGAACAACCTGCAGACTGTTGCCTCGCTCCTGCGTCTGCAGGCGCGGGCCGAGAACGTCGATCCGCAGAAGGCGCTCGGCGACTCGGTCAACCGCATCCTCGCGATCGCAGCGGTGCACGAGGTGCTGACGGAGCATCGCGAGGACGACGTGCAGCTGGACGAGTTGATCGATCGGCTTCGTGCGATGCTCGTGCAGGGCCTCGTTGTCGGCAAGGACGTCAGCTCCTCCCTCGAGCCCGTCTCGCTCGCGGGGCAGAGGGCGACCTCGCTCGCGCTCGTCTTCAGCGAGCTGTTCGGCAACGCGCTCGAGCACGGCGGGGGCACGATCTCGATTACACTGACGGGGCTCGACGGCGATGTCGTGCTCTCGATCGCCGACGACGGCGACGGCATGCAGGCTGCGCACGACAGCACCGGCCTCTCCATCGTCCGTGCGCTCGTCCTTGACGAGCTCGGCGGCGAGTTGACGCTCGTCGACGAGCCCGGCCTGCGTGCCGACGTCAGATTCCCGGCACGGATGGAGATTGGAAAGGACGACGATGCGCATTCTGATCGCTGAAGACGAGACGATCATCAGGCTCGACCTACGGGCGATGCTCGAGAAGGCAGGCTTCGATGTCTGTGCCGAGGCAAAGGATGGCGAGGAGGCAGTCACGCTCGCGCGAACGCTCGAGCCGGATCTCGCCCTGCTCGACGTGAAGATGCCGAAGCTCGACGGGATCGACGCAGCGAGGCGGATTCTCGAGGAGCGGCCGATCCCGATCGTGATGGTGACCGCGTACGGCGAGCAGGAGCTCGTGTCGCGGGCGGTCGAGGCCGGGGTGTTCGGCTACCTCGTGAAGCCGTTCCGTGAGACCGACCTGCTGCCCGCGATCGCGACGGCGCGGGCACGGCACGTCGAACTGATGGCCGTGCGCGAGGAGGCCGACTCGCTCTCCGAGGCGCTCGCGGCGCGGAAGGCGATCGAGCGAGCGAAGGGACTGCTGATGGAGCGGGAGGGACTGAGCGAGCAGGACGCCTTCGCGCGGCTACGTAAGGCGAGCCAGATCTCGGGGCGGCCGCTCAAGGTCGTCGCCGAGGCGTTGATCGCAACGCTGGACGTCCCGTGACGCCGAGTCCTCGGTGGCCCGCTGAGGCTATCGACACAGGAGGAGAGTTCGAGTGAGCCGGATCGCACTTCAGCTGTACACCGTTCGTGATCTCTGCGCGAAGGATCTCGGAGGGGCGCTCGCGAGCTCGGCTGCACTCGGCTTCGAAGGGGTCGAGCTCCATGACCTCTACGGGCATCCGGTGGACGCTGTCCGCAGGCTGCTCGACGAGACCGGCCTCGTCGCATGCAGCCGGCATGCGTTGCTGCCGGCGATCGAGACCGCGATCGATGAGCTTGCGGAGGAGCTGCGTGTCCTCGGCACCGACAGGCTCGTCATCGGGTGGATCGAGCCCCCCTCTACCGCTGCCGACGCGGACGTCGTCCAGGCTCGCATTCTCGAGGCAGCGGAGCGCGCAGCCGACCACGGCTTACGCCTCGGATTTCACAACCACGACGGCGAGCTTACCGTGCTCGACGACGGCAGCTCCCTGCTCGACCGCCTGCTCGCCGTCGAGAGTGGAACACTCTTCCTCGAGCTCGATCTGGGGTGGGTCTGGTACGCCGGAGCCGATCCGTTCGCGTTGCTCGAGCGCGCCGGCGAGCGGGCACCACTCGTCCACGTGAAGGACATGAGGAAGGACGGCGGTGCAGTGCACGTTCCGCTCGGCGCCGGTGACGTGGACTACGGGCGGCTCATGGACACGGCCGGAACAGCCGGAGTCGAGTGGCTGATCCTGGAGCAGGATGAGACGCACGGGCGTGGATTCGAGGCAGTTGGAGAGTCGATTGCGGAGCTGACGAGGCTCTCCGGGAGTGCCGGGGCGTCATAGATGTTCCACCTCCAGCGGTTGTGATCGGGGAGTTCGTTCGGCGACCCTGATAGCGTTGCCGGAACCGACCGAGGGGATCTTCGATGTCCGTTGATGTAGGGCTTGACGTTGGGCTTCTGAAGTCCGAGATCAAGAAGACGTATGCGTCC
>JANOFZ010000303.1:0-2590 GCA_031413935.1 Thermoleophilia bacterium
CTCCGTGACCTCGCCGATCTCGGCGCGGTGGAGCTCCCAGCGGTCGATCACCGCTTCGACCTCGGCGAGCCGCTCGGGCGCGACGATCGCAACCATCCGTTCCTGCGACTCGGAGATCATGATCTCCCACGGCTCCATCCCATCCTCGCGTTGCGGCACGCGATCGAGGTGGACGTCGATGCCGTAGTCGGAGGCCATCTCGGAGAGCGACGATGCGAGACCAGCCGCGCCGCAGTCCTGCAAGGACAACACGAGCCCACGTTCGACGAGCTCGACGGAGACCTCGATCAGGCGCTTGCCCGTGAACGGGTCACCCACCTGCACCGAGGGGCGCTTGTCGGAAGCCTCGTCGCCGAGCTCCTGGCTCGCGAGGACGGATGCTCCGCCGATCCCGTCCCTTCCCGTCGTCGCCCCGTAGAGCACGAGCACGGCACCAGCGGTGTCGGCCCTCGCGCTCATGACGCCGTCGACCGGCAGCAGCCCGACGCACATGGCGTTGACGAGGCAGTTCGAGGCGTAGGCGTCATCGAAGACGACCTCGCCGCCGACGTTCGGCACGCCGACCGAGTTGCCGTAGGCGCCGATGCCGCCGACCGCGCGGGAGAAGTGCGCGTCCGGCGCTCCGAAACGCAGCCCGTCGAGGAGCGCGATCGGTCGGGCGCCCATCGCAATGATGTCGCGCAGGATTCCGCCGACTCCCGTCGCGGCGCCCTGGAACGGCTCGACGGCCGAAGGGTGGTTGTGGCTCTCGGCCTTGAACGTGACAGCGAGCCCCTCCCCGAGGTCGAGCACGCCCGCGTTCTCCCCCGGGCCTTGCAGCACGCGGTCACCGGCGCTCGGGAGCCGCTTGAGCAGCAGCGCCGAGTGCTTGTAGCCGCAGTGCTCCGACCAGAGGAGCGAGAAGACTGCGAGCTCGAAGTGGTTCGGCTCACGCTCGAGCAGTTCGGAGATACGGGCGTTCTCTCCGTCTGTAAGACCGAGCTGACGGTGGATGGGCTGTTCCGCGACGAAGCTCAGAAGACCAGTCTAGCCGTGCCCTCCGACAGCTCCCCTGGTGCCTCGATCGTCCTCAGACGCGCGCTCCCAGCCAGCCCCGGCGCTCCACCCATTTGGCCGCCTCGAGCACGGGCAGGATCGTCAGCGAGACACCGAGCACGAGAGCCCAATCCTGGAGGGAGAGGCCGAATGTTCCGAGCGCCGTCTGCAGGAAGGGGAGATACACGACGAGGAGCAGCATCGCGAGCTCCCAGGCGATTGCGAGATTGAGCCACCGGTTCGCGAACGGCCGCTTGAGCAGTGACAGGCGGTCGGAGCGGAAGTTGTAGGCGTTCCAGAACTGGACGAGCACGAGTGCGACGAACGTCAACGTCATGGCGTCTGCCTCGCTACGCCCGGAATGCAGCAGCCAGGCGAACAACCCGATGTTTGCCAGCGCCGCCCAGATACCGCCGATCAGCATCAGGCTGACCACGGGCCGCGTGAAGATTCCGGTGCGCGGGTTACGTGGCGCCCGACGCATCAGGTCGGCCTCGGGCGGATCGACCGAGAGGGCGAGTGCCGGGAGGCCGTCGGTGGCAAGGTTGACGTACAGGACTTGCACTGCGGTAAGCGGCAGCGGCAGGCCGAGGAGCGCAGCACCGACCATCAGCCCGATCTCGCCGATGTTCGACGAGAGCAGGAACATCAGGTACTTCTTGATGTTGCCGAAGATGCCGCGGCCTTCCTCGACCGCGGCGACGATGCTGGCGAAGTTGTCGTCCGTCAGCGTCATCGCCGCAGCCTCCCTCGCGACGTCCGTGCCTGCGATCCCCATCGCGACACCGATGTCAGCCTTCTTGAGCGCCGGCGCATCGTTGACCCCGTCACCGGTCATCGCGACCACGTGCCCCTTGCGCTGCAGCTCCTCGACGACACGCAGCTTGTGAGCCGGCGACACCCTCGCGTAGACGCCAATGTGTTCGACTTCGCGTCCGAACTCAGCGTCGCTCATGCTCTCGAGCTCGGCGCCGCTCACGACCCTGTTCGTTTCCGGAAGCCCGAGCTCGCGTGCGACGGAGAGTGCGGTGACCGGATGGTCGCCCGTGATCATGATCACGCGGATGCCGGCCGCTTCGCACGTGCGGATCGCTGCTTTCGCTTCGGGTCGAGGCGGATCGCTCAATCCGACGAGGCCGAGAAACGTCATACCGGTCTCGACGTCGTCCACCGAGGCCTGGTTCTTGGTGGCGATGGCGAGGACGCGTAGCGCGTCTCCTGCCATCTGCTGCGCCGCTTCCAGGATCGTGTGCCGAGCTGCCTCGTCGCACGGCGTATCGCCGTCGACGGCGCTCGTTGCGCAGCAGGATTCCACGATTACCTCGGGCGCGCCCTTCGCGTAGGCAACGAAACCGTCGTCCGACCGATGAAGTGTCGTCATCCGCTTGGTCTCGGACGTGAAGGGAATCTCGTGGACACGCGGCCAGATCGACTCGAGCTCGGACTTGTGCAGGCCGGCCTTTGCGGCGGCAACGACGAGCGCAGCCTCGGTCGGATCACCCTTGATAGCCCAGCTGTCGCTGCGCTCATCGCGCGAGATCGTGGCGTCGCCCGC
>JANOFZ010000304.1:0-2253 GCA_031413935.1 Thermoleophilia bacterium
CGAGACGACAGGCGTCAGGAGATGTGGGATCGACTCGTAGTAATTGAGCTCGATGCGCTTTGGGTCGATCAGGATCATCCGCACCTCGTCCGGCGTCGAGCGGAGCAGAATCGAGGTGAGGAGCGTGTTGATGCAGCCCGACTTCCCCGAGCCGGTCGTGCCTGCGATCAGAAGGTGAGGCATCCGCGCCAGGTCTGTCCAGACGGCGTTGCCGGAGATGTCCTTGCCGAGCCACACCGAGAGCGGGCTCGCCTGTCCGGGCATGTCCCCGAAGATGTCGCCGAGCGTGACGAGCTTCGGCGAGAGGTTCGGCACCTCGACTCCCACCGCCTGCTTGCCGGGAATCGGGGCGAGAATGCGGATCTCGGTTGTCGCGAGTGCGTAGGAGAGGTCATCCTTGAGGCCCGCGACCTTCGAGACCTTCGTCCCGGGCGCGAGCTGGAGCTCGTAGCGCACGACCCTCGGGCCGGCGATCTGACCGACGATCGTTGCGTCGACTCCGAAGTGCGAAAGCGTCTGGACGAGCTGTTCGGCCGTCTTCGCGCTCGCGACGCCGTTGTCGCCCTTCACTGCCGGTGAAGGCTTCAGGAGTGACCTGTCGGGCAGGCGATACTCGGCGCCCTTGGCGGCGCTGTCGAACTCGATCTCCTCGTAGACATCGCCAGCCGTGACTGCATCCGGAGCGTTCTCCTCCGAGTGCATCACGAGTTGCGGAGACTCCGCGGTGGTGGCAACGGGTGCGATCACGTCGGGGTAGCTCGTTGCCGCATCGACGAGCGGCTGGCGGCGCTCGACCTCGAAGTCATCCTCCAGATCGCCGGAGCCCCCGAAATCGGGCATCTCGAAGCGGTCGATCGAGCGGCGCGCCGCACCTCCCGCACGCCGCATCGCGCCGCCCGATGTCCGAAGCATTGCGCCGGCAGAGCCGCCCGTGAAGAGCAGCGTGCCGGCGACGAAGAGCGCAATCCCGACGATGAGCACGCCCGACTCACCCACAAAGTTCGCAAGGCCGCCCGCGAGACCACTCCCGATCGCCCCGCCCTGGTCGCGCCCGAGCGCGAGCATCAGACCGAAGGCACCGAGCACGAGACCGGTGCGGAAGGGCCTCAGGTCGACGAGCTTGCTGCGCACGAGCATGAGCCCGCCGAGGCCGAGAAGCACGAGCGGAAGTACGTACGACGCGGCCCCAAAGACATTGTGCAACCCATCGCCAGTCTTCTCTCCCACGGCGCCGCCGTCCCACCCGAACCACATGAGCGTGGCAAGGAAGGCACCGACCGCGACCATCCCGAGCCCCCACAGTTCGGGATGGTGATGCGATCGGGTCTTTGCTGTCCGCTTGGGCGCGCGAGCCGGAGCCCGAGGCTTGGCCGCCGGACGCGATCTTGCAGCCGCGCGCGGCTTGCTTGTCGCGCGGCGTGCGGGCTTCTTGCGGGTACGAAGCATTGGGCTTGCAGCTTCTGCGGCGGTGTCCCGTATCCTCCGCGCATGCCCATCGTGATCGGAATCGCCGTAGCCGGCGCGCTCGGGGCGATCGCTCGCTACGGGCTGGACGAGCTAATCGGTCGTCGCGCGGGGGCGTTCCCATGGGGCATCTTCGTCGTCAACATCACGGGCGCGTTTCTGATCGGCTTCGCGGTCGAGGCCCTCGAGCCGCGTTTCGAGGAGTCGTGGGTGCGTGCCGCCGTCGTGACCGGCTTTCTTGGCGCCTACACGACGTTCTCGACGTTCTCGCTCGACACCTATCGACTACTCGAGACAGGCCACACGGCCCAGGCGGGGCTCAATGCCTTCGGCACCCTGGCCGCAGGACTCGTCGCCGTCTGGTTCGGGTTGAAGATCGGTCGCGCGGTCTAGATGGCTCGGGCCCGCGCCTGCTCGATTATCAGCTCCGCGTCGGCCCGATTGCCGAATCCCCGCGTCTCGGTCTTGCCCTCCTCGAGATCCTTGTAGACCTGGAAGAAGTGCTCGATCTCGTCGCGGAACTCGGGCGGGATGTCGTGGATGTCGCTGACCCGCATCCAGGCCGGATCCTTGAGCGGGACGCAGATCACCTTCTCGTCGGGACCTTTCTCGTCGGTCATGTGAAACACACCGACGACTCGGACGCGAATCCGGCAGCCGGGGAACGTCGGCTCGCCGACGAGAACGAGCGCGTCGAGCGGATCGCCGTCCTCCCCCATCGTGCCCTCGATGAAGCCGTAGTCGGCCGGGTAGCTCATCGACGTGAAGAGCCGGCGGTCGAGGACGATG
>JANOFZ010000305.1:0-4211 GCA_031413935.1 Thermoleophilia bacterium
CCATACTGATACCCATCTTCTACACCCCGCTGTGGAACGGGACCGATGTATTGTTGTGGGCGGGCGTTCCCTGGGTGCCGTCGAGCGCCCTGCGCTCCTCGTCGGATTCTCGATGGGGGGAGCGGTGTCGATCGGCGTCGCTGTGCATCCGTCTGTCGTCGGTGTGCTCGGGCTTGCCCCCTGGATTCCGGAACGACTCTCATTCGAAGGGCTTGTCGGCAAGCGGTTCGACGTCCTCCATGGCTCCTGGGATCGGTATCTGCCGGGAATCCCCGGCGTCAGCGCATCTAGCTCGAGGCGCGGCTTCGATCGCGCCAGGGCACTCGGCATCGAGGGCACGTACGCGTTGATCGATCGCGGACTTCACGGCGCAGCGTTGCGCCGTCGATCGGGCGCGATCCTGCGGCTTCCGCGAGCGGGGGCCTGGATCGACGAAGTGGGCAAGCGGCTCGCCTGCTTCCGGGATCAGACGAGCCTGCGCCGCTCGCGCTGACTCACCGTCGGCAGGCGTACATTCCAGGCGAGTCCGAGCTTCTCGAGCGACCGGATCGTGATCCACGCAATGTCGAGCTGAAGGCGGTCGAGTCCGTGGCGGGCCGACGCCGGGAACGCGTGGTGGTTGTTGTGCCACCCCTCACCGAACGTGAATGCGGCCACGACCCAGTTGTTGCGGCTCTCGTCGCGTGAGCGGTAGCTCCGCCGGCCGAACATGTGGCAGATCGAGTTCACCGAGAAGGTCGCATGCTGGTACGCGAAGATCCTGATCAGGCCGCCCCAGATCAGCACCTCGAGGCCGAGCTTCCAGCTCGCCCCGCCGACTGCGTACCCGATCGCGAAGGGGATCGCGAACGTGAGAACGACCCAGACGAAGTACATGCGGTCGATGCGGCGGATCAGCGTGTCGTCGTAGAGATCCTTGCCGTAGTGCTCGCCGCGCTCCATCCCCTTGAGGTGAAACAGCCAGCCCATGTGAGCGTGGAAGAAGCCCTTCACGGCGCCCCACATGTTCGGCGCGAACCCGGCATGAGGTGAGTGTGGGTCGCCCTCCTGGTCGGAGAGCGCGTGATGCTTGCGGTGATCGGTGACCCACTGGGTTACGGGTCCCTGCAGCGTCATCGAGCCGAGGATGGCGAATGCGGCGCGTACCGTCTTCGTCGTCTCGAAGCTGCGGTGGGTGAAGAGTCGATGGAAGCCGACCGTCGTGCCGAGGCCCGTCAGGATGTAGAGCGTGAGGAACACGACGACGTCGATCCATGAGAACGCGATGCCCCAGAGGCCGACCGCGACCGCGATGATTCCAAGGGGCGGGACGATGATTGCGATCATCGTCACGACCTGGCTCGCACGCGTTGTGTGCTCGCGCACCGTTGCGATGTCGGCCTCGATCGGGTCGAGTTCGACTGCCTCAGACATGATCGGTCATCCAGTGGACTGGTTTCGAACGAATCACCGTTGAGATGAAGATAGCGATCATCGGCACCGGCATCGCCGGCCTGGGGGCCGCGCACGCCCTTTCCCGGCTGCACGAGGTGGAGTTGTATGAGACGAACCCGACCCCGGGAGGGCATGTCAACACCGTTCCGGATGCCGGCTTCGAGCTCGACACGGGGTTCATCGTGCACAACGAGGCGAACTATCCGAGCCTCACCCGCCTCTTCCGCGAGCTGGGTGTCGAGACCCAGGCCTCGGAGATGTCGTTCTCGATGTCGTGCGGATGTGGGCTCGAGTGGTCGAGCCGACGGCCCTGGCGGGCGGGGCCGGCGCTGCTCCGCGAGATCGTCCGCTTCCTGCGTACCGCCGGGGACGCCCCCGTCGAGGGGAAGACGTTCGGCCGATTCCTTCTCGACGAGGGTTATTCGGATTCGTTTCGCTGGCACTACCTGGTGCCGATGACCGCTGCGCTGTGGTCGACCGCGCCGGGTGATGCGCTCGAGTTCCCCGCCTCGGCCGGCATCGAGTTCTTCCGCAATCACTCGATGCTCGGTCTTCGCCGACGCCGTTGGCGCACCGTCAGCGGCGGCAGCAACACCTACGTCCGGGCGCTGCTCGACCGGCTTGGAGCGCCGCTGCACCTTGGCGCTCCCGTCCAGGCGGTCGCACGAACGGCCGCGGGTGTCGAGCTCCGCTGCGTCGACGGCAGGTCGCTCTCCTACGACGGCGTCGTCGTCGCGACGAGTGCGCCGCGTGCCCTTGCCCTCCTCGAGGATCCCTCCACGGCCGAGCGTGAGATGCTGTCCGTCTTCGAGACCACAGCGAACGAGACAGTCCTGCATACCGACCCTCGATTCGTCCCGATGCGACGTTCGGATCGCTCATCGTGGAACTATCAGTCTCCCGGGTGTGGCGTTTTTGCCGAGCGGCCCTCGCTCACCTACTCGCTCAACCGCCTGCAGAAGCTCGACACCGAAACGGAGTACTGCGTGACGCTCAACCGCACGGACGAGATCGACGAGGGATCAGTGATCCGCGTAGTCCACTACGAGCACCCGCGGACGACGATTGCGAGCCTCGCGGCCGCCGAACGCGCGCGCTCCCTCGGTGTCGCGAGGCACACTGCCTTCGCAGGGGCGTGGCAGGGCAACGGCTTCCACGAGGACGGTCTTGCCTCGGGTCTGAGAGCCGCGGCAGCGTTCGGAGCGAACTGGTGAAGAGCGCCCTCTACACCGGCACCGTCATGCATGCGCGCCGCTCGCCGCAGGACAACATCTTCAGCTACCCGGTCTACATGGCGCTCCTCGACCTCGACGAGTTGCCGCACCTCGACCGACGCCTGAGGCTGTTCGGCTGGAATCGACGGGCGGTGACGAGCTTTCACGACTCCGACCACATCGACATCCGGGCTCTCCTCGCCGAGAACGGCATCGATCTCGGCCCGCGAGGCTCGATCCAGGTGCTCACGAACCTGCGCGTGCTCGGCTACGTCTTCAACCCGGTGTCGTTCTGGTGGTGCCGACGCGACGACGGAGCGCTCGCCTGCATCGTCGCCGAGGTCAACAACACCTTTGGCGAGAGGCACCCGTACGTTCTCCTCCCCGGTGACGGGGGCGAGGCCGGCGATCGTGTCGTGTTCGAGACCGACAAGCGCCTCCACGTCTCCCCGTTCATGCCGATGGATCAGGCCTATACCTGGTGGTTCTCCGAGCCCGAGGAGCGGCTCAGCGTCCGCATGGACGTTCATGAGAGCGGCAGTCCCGACTTTCACGCCACCCTCACGGCCCGACGCGTTTCGCTGACGTCGGCGTCCCTGCGCGCGGCCCTCGTGCGCTACCCCCTCATGCCTGCCCGCGTGCTCGGGCTGATTCACTGGCAGGCATTCCGGTTGTGGCTGAAGCGAACGCCGTTCTACCGCAAGCCTCCGCACGTGCCCGGGAAAGGCTCGGCGCGCTCGTGAGGATTGCCGCCGACGTAGCCCGCCGGCTCTCGTTCCGCGCGCTGTCGGCGCTCGAGGGTGGCGAGGTCGTGCTTCGCTACTCCAACGGTCGCGGCCGTCGTTTCGGAGATGGCGAGGGGCCGTCGATCCTCGTCGAGTTCACGCGCCCGGACGCGTTCTGGAGGAAGCTCGGCACACGCACGCGCGTCGGCTTCGGGGAGTCGTACGTCGATGGCGACTGGGAGTGCGACGATCTCGTCGGGCTGTTCTCACTGATCGGCCGCAACCTCGAGACGACGGGAGAGCATCCGACGCTCAAGCGCCTCTACCGGCTGCAGGAGCTTCGTCCCGGCCGGCGTCCGCGGCAGACACAGAGGGCGGCGAAGGACAACATCCTCGCGCATTACGACCTCGGGAACGATCTCTTCGAGTTGATGCTCGATCCGACGATGGCGTACTCGTGCGCGTACTGGGAGCGCCCCGGGATGACGCTCGAGGAGGCGCAAAGAGCCAAGGTGCGGCACATCTGTGAGAAGCTCGGCCTCGGGCCCGACGATCATCTGCTCGAGATCGGGTGCGGCTGGGGTGGATTCGCGATTCAGGCGGCAACCGAGTACGGGTGCCGGGTCACGGGCTTGACGCTGTCGCCGAGCCAGGCCGAACTTGCGCGGGAGCGCATCGCTGCGGCGGGCCTCTCGGACAGGATCGTGGTCCGCGAACAGGATTACAGGCTCACCGAGGGCCGGTTTACGAAGATCGCTTCGATCGAGATGTTCGAGGCGCACGCCTGCATGTGCTACTGGCGCGAGAGTTCCGACGACGCCTGGGTGCTCAGCGCCGG
>JANOFZ010000306.1:0-3010 GCA_031413935.1 Thermoleophilia bacterium
GACAGCGGCGACTTTGGCTCGGGTGACGCGGTGCGTGCCCTGTACGAGCTCGAGATCGCGGGTGAGCAGGTGCCCGTAGCGCTCCGCGACGTCGACCGCGAGCAGAACCCCGGCATGACGCGGCCGACGCATGGCCCACAGCGCATCGTCCTCGCCTGAACGCAGCCGATGGCGACCACGCGATACCTGGTGCGAGATGTCGACGAGGCGGTGTCGTTCTACGGCGACCTGCTCGGCTTCGAGCTCGTCGCGCGGATGGGGCCTTGCCAGTGCCGGGCGGGTGGAACCGGATCGTTGTCGAGGTCGACGACGTGGCGTCAGCTGTCGAGCGACTCGTGGCCGCCGGCGTGCGTTGCCGCAACGAGCCACTCTCCGGGCCGGGTGGAACGCAGGTGCTGATCGAGGATCCGTCGGGAAACCTGATCGAGCTCTTCACGCCTCGCCACTAACGGCAGTCGCTTCCGGGTAACCATCTAGGCTTGCACCATGCCACTCGGTCTCGTCACCGCAGGTGAGTCGCACGGCCCCGCTCTCGTTGCCGTGCTCACCGGCTTGCCCGCGGGGCTCCTTCTCGAGAGAGCCTCGATCGACGGCGACCTGCGGCGTCGCCAGCTCGGGTACGGCCGCAGCCCACGTCAGCAGCTTGAGACGGACACCGTCGAGGTGCTTTCCGGCCTGCGGCAGGGCCGCACCCTCGGCACGCCGCTGACGCTCGTCGTCCACAATCTCGATTACAAGAACTGGACCTGGGGGATGAGCCCCTTCGAGCCGGAGGGTGAGCCAGAAGGGAAGGGCGTCAAGGCGGTAACGCTCCCGCGCCCTGGCCACGCCGACCTCGCCGGCGTCCTCAAGTACGGACACGACGACGTGCGTAACTCGCTCGAACGGGCGAGCGCCCGCCACACGGCGGCTCACGTCGCAGCGGGTGCCGTTGCCAAGGCATTTCTCGCCACGATCGGGATCTCCGTCGCGGGCCGTCCGCTCGAGGTTGGCGGTGCGAGCGGCGACGACGGGATGCGTGAGGCTACCGACGCGGCCCGGAAAGATCGCGACACGCTCGGAGGCATCGTCGAGGTCCTCGTCGAAGGATGTCCGCCGGGCCTCGGATCGTATGCCGAGAAAGCCGATCGGGTCGGCGCGCGTCTCGCCGACACGCTCATGGGTATCAAGGCGGTCAAGGGTGTGGAGATCGGAGACGGCTTCGCGCTCGCCCGTGTCCGCGGCTCGGAGGCCCATGACGAGATCGACCCCGGTCTTGTGCGCCGCACGAACCATGCAGGCGGGCTCGAGGCCGGGATCACGAACGGCGAGCCTGTCGTGGTGCGCGCTGCGATGAAGCCGCTCCCGACGCTGATGAAGCCGCTCGACTCTGTCGATCTCGAGACGGGCGAGGCCGCGCAGGCGCTCGTCGAGCGCAGCGACGTTCAGGCGGTCGAGGCGCTCGCCGTCGTTGCGGAGGCAGCGGTTGCGTGGGAGATCGCCGTCAGCGCCCGGGACAAGTTCGGCGGCGACGCAATCGTCGATTTCGTTGCAGCGCACCGCGCCTACCTCGAGCGCATCCGGTGGCCCCGCACGCTCTGACGCATCACCTTGTGCTCACCGGCTTCATGGGCGCAGGCAAGTCGACGATGGGAGCGCAGGTTGCGCGCCGTCTCGGTCGTGGCTTCATCGATCTCGATCGGGAGATCGAAGCACGGGCGGGCGTCACGATCGCGGAGCTCTTCGCACGAGACGGTGAGGCGGCGTTCAGAGCGCTCGAGGAGTCGGTTGCCGCATCCGCCCTCGATGCCGCTGACCCCACGGTGATCGCGCTCGGTGGCGGTGCCGTCCTCTCCGCCGAGACACGGGAACGCCTGCGCCGCCGCGCGTTCACCGTGTTGCTCGACGTCGACCTCGACACTGCCTGGCAGCGTGCCTCGCGCAGCGCCCGGCCACTCGCCTCCGACGAACAGGCCTTCCACGCGCTGTTCCAGGAGCGCGTCCCCATCTACGAGGAGACCGCTGACGCACGCGCACGCGACATCGACGGAGTCGTGCTCGCGGCGGCCGGGATCGATGTTGCCGTCGGCGCGATCGATCTTCTCGGGGAGCTCGTGCCCGGTAACGGCCCGATCGAGATCGTCGCTGACGCGACGGTTGCGGGCATTCACGGCGTCGCCGCGCAACTTGCGCTCGGCGCGCGCGATATCGCGACGCACGAGGTGCCGGTGGGTGAGCCGGCAAAGGCGATCGGGGTGCTCGATCACCTCTGGCGGTCTCTCCGGATCGGGCGGGACGGGACGATCGTCGCGCTCGGCGGCGGGTGCACGACCGATCTTGCGGGGTTCGCCGCAGCGACCTGGATGCGCGGCGTCCCCTGGGCAGCAGTGCCAACGACGCTCGTCGGGCAGGTCGATGCGGCGATAGGCGGCAAGACTGCAGTCGATCTGCCTGGCGGCAAGAACCTGATCGGTGCGTTCCATTGGCCCGCGCGAGTCGTGATCGACCCGGGCACGCTCGAGACGCTGCCCGAAGCCGAGATGAAGAACGGGATGGCAGAGGTCGTAAAGACAGGTCTCCTCCTGGGGAGCCCGGTCTGGGAACACCCGCTCGCCGAGCTCGTGCGTCGGTGCGCTGCGTTCAAGGCTGCCGTCTGCCTCGCCGACCCGCACGACCACGGTCTGCGCAATCAGCTCAACCTGGGCCATACCTTCGCCCATGCGCTCGAGGCCGCCGCGGGCTACGACCTTCCCCACGGCCGGGCCGTTGCGCTCGGACTTGTTGCGGCGCTACGGCTCTCGGGCAACGACGAGGCGCTCGCCTCCGTCAGGAGCGAGCTCGACCCGAAGCCCGTCAAGGTCGACCGCGATGCAGCCTGGGCTGCGTTGGCCCGCGACAAGAAGTCCGTCGGCGGTGTACCACGGCTCGTGCTGCTCGAGCGCAACGGCGAGCCGACCTGGGGCAACGAGGTCGACGCGACCGAGATACGTGCGGCGCTCGACAGCCTGATTGCCTAGGTTGGTGTCTCGGA
>JANOFZ010000307.1:0-3436 GCA_031413935.1 Thermoleophilia bacterium
ACACCGCCGAGCTGGGCGACGTCAACGACCTGCGCTCGCTGCTGTCGGCTCTGCGGCAGCTGAACGCCGTCTTCGACGCCTACCGTGTAACGCCGGGTTAGGGGGACATGAATCCGCGGTGGAAGAGCGTACCGCGGATTCATGTCCCCCTACCCCGGCCATGCTTTCCGCTCGCTTCGCGAGAACCTGAAGAGGGCCGCCCGCGGCCCGCGTGAACGGGAGCGCGCGGCAAGGGTTGCTGCTTGGCGTAGGGGCCATGCGAAGCGCCGCTCCGCGACGGAGAGCGTCGCCCATCCCGGTCGCGGCGACCTACACGGGTGAGCCGGGCAGACCGCGGATCGTGTCGAGGTCGGCATCGTCCTTCGCCCAGTCGGCGCACTTCGGGTCGAGCTCGAGCACCGAGTACGGCTTGCTCGCTTCCATCCAGGGAACGTATCACCGTGTCGGCCGCGCATCGGTGTGGTGGTACAGGGCACTCGAACGAGGGATTGCATCCCCTTTCCGGGCGCCTACAACTGTGAGAAGGGGAGAGGGGTCATGTTGCCGCGGCCGTCCGGTACGCCGGGCGGCCGCAGCAACGGGTAGCGGTTCCTTACTCGCCGACGTCTCCGAGTTCGAAGTCTTTCACCGTCTGGCGAACAGCCGTCGGGATCGGGACTGTAGTCCGAGCGACGGCATCGATCAGGACGAGCGTCTGCGTTCCGGTGACCATCAGTGCGCCATCCTCGAGGCTGACCGCCGCCACCTCGTAGGTGACGCTCGTACGGCCAAGCCTGCTGACGCGGACGAAGCATTCGAGCAGGTCATCGAAACGGGCCGGAGCGTGGTACTCCACGTTTGACGCGCGCATGACGAACTCGGCTCCGTCGACACCGAGCGAACCGAGGTGCCGGTGGTACTCGGTGCGCGCGTGGTCGAAGTAGGGGAGGTAGCGGCCGTAGTAGACGACGCCCTGGGCGTCCGTGTCCGAAAACCAGACGCGCGTGAGCGCTGAGTACTTGAACGGCGGGCGGCGGTCGGTGAGACGGCCGAGCTCGAGAGGGTCACTCACAGGGTCAGCTCTCGATCAGGGCGACGAGCTCGTCGCGCCGGGCGATCATCTCGTCCTCGGAGAGCGCCTCGAGGTTGAGACGGAGGAGCGGCTCCGTGTTCGAGGGTCGCACGTTGAAATGCCAGGTGTCGAAGTCGACCGAGACCCCGTCGAGATGCGAGACTCGACCGCCCTCGCCGCTGTATCGCTCCTCGATCTCCTGGAGTTTCAGCGACACGTCGGCAACTGGTGTGTTGATCTCGCCGGTGATGAAGTACTGCTCCCGGAACGAGCGCAGGATCTCGGAGAGCTTCGCGCCGCGGGTCGAGATCAGCTCGAGCATGAGAAGGAACGGGACGACGCCCGTGTCGGCCTGTGTGAAGTCGCGGAAGTAGTAGTGCGCCGAAACCTCACCGGCGAAGATCGCGTGCTCCTCACGCATCCGGTGCTTGATGTACGCGTGCCCGACCCGGTTCACGAGTGCGGTGCCGCCAGCCGCCTCGATCGTGCGCGGGACAGCCCAGCTGGCACGAACGTCGTAGAGAACGGTTCCGCCAGGGCTCTTCCCGAGCATCACCTCGGCAAGGAGCGCTGTGACGAAGTCGCCCGGGACGAACTCACCCGAGTCGTCGACAAAGAAGCATCGGTCTGCGTCGCCGTCGTACGCCACACCCAGATCGGCTCCTTCCTCGCGCGTCTTCGCGACGATGAAGGCCCGGTTCTCCTCGAGTAGCGGATTCGGCTCGTGATTCGGGAACGTTCCGTCCGGCTCGAAGTAGCAGCGCACGACCTCGACCTGGGGCAGGCGCTCGAGAACCGATGGGAGCATTGTCCCGGCCATACCGTTGGCGGCGTCCACCACGATCCGCAGCGGCCTGATCGCGTCGATGTCGACGAATGTAAGTACCTTCTCGACGAAGCCCGGCCACACATCGAGCGGCGTGATCTCGCCCCGTCTCGTGACGGCACCGAAGCCAGCCTGCGCTGCTGCGCGGATGTCCATCAGCCCGGAGTCGCCTCCCACGGGGAGGGCGCCGCCCCGCACGATCTTCATCCCGGTGTACTGCTTCGGGTTGTGGGAGGCGGTGACGCAGATCCCGCCGTCGAGACCCAGTTCGCCGACGGCGTAGTAGACCATCTCCGTGCCGACCATCCCGAGGTCGCGGACGTCGGCTCCACCATCGGCTGCGCCTTTCATCACGGCGGCGGCCATCGAAGGCGCAGAGACCCTCATATCGCGGCCGACAGCGATCGTGCGGGGCTCGAAGTGCTCGACGTAGGCGCGACCGATCGCATACGCACCCTTCTCGTCGAGCTCGGAGCCGTAGAGACCGCGTACGTCGTACGCCTTGAACGCCCCGGGTTCCAGCATCACCCCATCGTAGGTGAGAGAGGTCGTTACCGGTGGGCGATCGCCGCAGCGTGATCGGGCACGTACGTCATCGTCGATCGATCGGGACGCACGTAGCCCGTGTCGACCTGGCGCGCCGGCAGCGCACGCAAGGGTGCGTCGACCGGCGCGTACGGGATCGTCGAGAGTAGGTGATCGATGCAGTTCAGGCGTGCGTTCCGCTTCACATCCGCCTCGACGACCCACCAGGGCGAGATGTCGGTGTCGGTGTGAACGAACATCTCGTCTTTCGCGCGCGAGAAGTCGACGAACCGCTTCCGGGACTCGACATCGATGTCGCTTAGCTTCCACCGGCGGGTGGGGTCGGTGATGCGAGCCTGGAAACGCCGCTCCTGTTCCTCGTCGCTGACCGAGAACCAGTACTTCAGGAGCGTGATCCCCGAGCGCACGAGCATCCGCTCGAACTCCGGGCAGGAGCGCAGGAACTCCTCGTACTCCGCCGCCGTGCAGAACCCCATGACCCGCTCGACGCCCGCGCGGTTGTACCAGCTGCGATCGAAGAGGACCAACTCGCCGGCCGACGGCAGGTGCGCGACGTAGCGCTGGAAGTACCACTGGGACCGCTCACGCTCAGTCGGCGTGTCGAGCGCGACGACGCGACAGAAGCGCGGGTTAAGGCGCTCGGTGAGGCGCTTGATCGTGCCGCCCTTGCCGGCGGCGTCACGGCCCTCGAAGATCACGACGACCTTCAGCCCGTGCTCGCGCCGGTAGCGCTGCTGAATCGCGAGCTCGGTCTGCAGCGGCCGCAGCGCCTTCTCGAACTCACGGCGCGTCATCCGTTTCTCCATGGCGCACATCATTGACGAACAGGGGGTGCGCGCGCTGCCCCAGCGTGGTGGCAGGCGTCTGCTCAGCTCTCCTTGACGAGCACGTACATGATCCGGTCGGCGACCGCGAGGATGTTGTCGGAGATCCGGTCGAGGCGCCGGTAGAGCTCCTGGCGACAGATGAGCTCGCGCATGTCCTCCTGCTCGACGAGCTTCGCCATCGCGCGG
>JANOFZ010000308.1:0-10152 GCA_031413935.1 Thermoleophilia bacterium
TCTAGGCGCCGGAGCGACGCTCGACGGAGATCGCTGCGACCTCGACGGGTGGGTCGAGCACGACGTCGGGCTTCCGCACCCGAACGCGCACGGCGCTGACCGGCCAGTCCTCGAGGAGCGCGTCGGCTATAGCAGCCGCGAATGCCTCCAGCAGGTGATACGCGCGCGCACCAGAGATCTCCGCGACGCGCGTGACGACTCGCCGGTAGTCGACCGCGTCCTCGATAGCGTCGCTTCGCGCGGCCTGCTCGTTCTCGAGGTCGAGCTCCACGTCGACGAGGAACCTCTGCCCGTCTCGACGCTCCTCATCGAGGACACCGTGGTATCCGTGCAGGACGATCCCATGAAGCTCGATCGTCATCGTTCCGCTCCCCGTTCGATCGCGGCGGCGATGGTGAGCGCATCGACATGGGCCGCGACGTCGTGCACGCGGAACAGGGTAGCTCCCCGATCGAACGCCGCGACCGCAGCACCGACGGACGCGGCGTCGCTCCCGACGCGGCCGCCGGGATCGCCGAGTACGCGCGCGAGGGTGCTCTTGCGCGAAACACCGACGAGGACCGGCGGGCCGATGGAGCAGATTCGCCCGAGCCCACGAATGAGCGCGAGGTTCTGTGAGACGGTCTTGCCGAACCCGATCCCGGGATCGAGGCAGACACGATCCTCACTGATCCCCGCGGCCACGGCGGCGGAGAGTCGCTCCTCGAGAAACGCCGCGACGTCCCCTACGACGTCGTCGTACTGCGGCTCGAGTTGCATCGTGCGAGGCTCTCCCTGCATATGCATGAGGCAGACGTACGCGCCGGCGTCGGCGATCACGCCCGCCATGTCCGGGTCGGAACGCAGGGCGCTGACATCGTTGACGAGTGCCACACCGAGACCGAGTGCCCGACGCGCGACTTCGGCCTTCGACGTGTCCACCGAGAGCGTTAGCCCGGGTAGCGCCTCGATGACAGGAATGACCCGTCGCAGCTCCTCGTCGAGCGAGACCGGTTCGGCACCCGGCCGGGTAGACTCGCCGCCGATGTCGACGAGCGCCGCGCCATCGGCAAGCAGGCGCAACGCGGTCGCAGCAGCGGCAACCGGATCGGGGTCGTCGCCGCGGTTCGAGAAGCTGTCCGGCGTGACGTTGACAACGCCCATGACTGCCGGACGGGGCCAACACTCTGAGAGCGGAGGACGTCTCACCAGATGATGGAGGGTAGCGGCGTCACTGCCTCTCGCACACGAGCACTGCTCGTCCTTGCTGCGCTCGTGCTTCTCCTCGTGGCCGTCGCGATCGCGTCAACCGGCTCTGTCCCCGTCGGTTCGGGAGGCGCCCGTCGGCCGTCCGACCGCTTCCTCGACACGCTGATCAGCCTCTTCCTGCTCTGGATGGTGTTCGGCCTGCTGCTGTGGGGGTACATCCTGGTCGTGCGCAAGGACGTCGTCGCGGAGGCTGCGGCGAACCGGCGCGGTCCGCTGTCGTGGAAACCGATTCTCGCCTTCCTCCTCGTCGTCGGCGCGATCGTGCTGGTCTTTCAGTGGCTCTCAATCGGCGAGAGTCTCCGCGATCGCATCTCGGGCGGATTCGGCCAGGGATCGGGCGAGCTCGGGAACGGCGATTCGACGACATCCGGCGCCTACGAGCCGCAGTTTGCGACCGGGCCTGTACTCATCGTGGTGGCGCTGCTCGCGATCGCCGCCGCCGCGTGGTTTCTCAACCGGCGTTCGCGCCGGCAGCACCTCGAGCCCCGGGAGGATGTTCTCCTCCCCGCCCTCGCCGACGTGATCGAGGAGACGCTCGACGATCTTCGCGCAGAGACGGATCCGAGGCGCGCGGTGATCGCAGCCTACGCCCGAATGGAGCGCGCCCTCGCCGCCTACGGACTGCCTCGCGGTGCGGCCGAGGCGCCGGACGAGTACCTTCAGAGGATCTTTTCCGACCTCGAGGTCAGTCGGCGCGCCACCTCCCGCTTGACGGCGCTGTTTGCGTGGGCGAAGTTCTCGTCACATGATGTGGAGCCCGAGATGAAGCTGGAGGCGATCGACGCTCTCGAGGCCGTACGCACCGAACTTCGTGCGGCTGAGATCCTCGCCGAGGAGCACCGTCGAGTCGCCATCGCCGAATTGCGTGAAAGAGCGGCACGCTAGTGCGCATCGCCTGGCGCGTTGTACAACTGCTGGCGCTGCCGACAGTCGGTCTCGCGGTGGCATTCGCGCTCGCACCGGATCGCGGGGAGCTCGCGGTGCACATCTGGCTTCTCGTCGTCCTCGGCCTATCGCTCGCCGCCCTCCTCAATGTCGTTCACGCTGCGTTCCCGAGCTCGGCCTCGCCTTTCGTCGCGAGCCTGAAACGACCCGGCGTTTCGGTCGAGCGGCCCTCCTCGCTCGTCCGGATCGAGCGCGGAGTTGCGATGGCGGAAGCCTCCGCATTCGACGTGCACTACCGCCTCCGCCCGGTGCTCATCGAGCTCGCGGGAGAGTTGCTTGCAGCCCGACGCGGGATTGACCTGAAGCGCGAGCCCCGCCCCTCCCACGCCGTTCTCGGGGACGAGGTCTGGGAGATCGTCAGGCCCGACCGTCCCGAGCCGAGAGAACGCCTCGGTGACGGGATCTCGGCGGACGATCTCGAGTGCGTCGTCACGTCTCTGGAGCGGGCCTGATGGAGCTCCACGAGGTTGCGCGACTCGGCGGTCGCCTGGTGGACGAGGTCGAGCGCGCAGTCGTCGGCAAGCGTGAGCAGCTAGAGCTCGTGCTGCTCGGAATACTCGGCGACGGCCACGTCCTGCTCGAGGATGTGCCGGGCCTCGCGAAGACGCTCGCCGCGCGCTCGTTCGCCACGGCGAGCGGACTTGGCTTCAAGCGGGTGCAGTTCACGCCTGACCTGCTCCCCGCCGACGTGACAGGCTCATCGATCTGGAATCAGCGCGACGGTGATTTCGAGTTCCGATCCGGCCCGATCTTCACCCACCTGCTGCTCGCCGACGAGATCAACCGCGCCCCCGCCGAAGACGCAGGCAGCCCTGCTCGAGGCGATGCAGGAGCGACAGGTCACGACGGACGGCGTCACTCGGCCGCTCGAGCACCCGTTCCTCGTGCTCGCGACACAGAACCCCATCGAGTACGAGGGAACGTACCCTCTGCCGGAAGCTCAGCTCGACCGGTTCCTCCTCCGCACAGGATTCGGATACCCGGACGCGGATGCCGAATGGGAAATGCTTTCGCGGCGAATCGAGCGGCGCGGCGACGAGATCCAACTCGAACAGATAATCGACCGTGCCACCCTGCTGAAGATGCAGGCTGCAGTGGAGCTTGTTCACGTCGAGCCTTCCGTCGGCCACTACATCGTCGCGCTCGCTGCGGCGACGCGTGAGAACTCGAGCCTGGCCGTAGGCGCGAGCCCTCGTGGTAGCCTCGCGCTCCTGAAGCTCTCGCGTTGCCGCGCTGCTCTCGCAGCACGAGACTTCGTGACACCCGACGATGTCAAGGCGGTGGCGATTCCAGCGCTCGCTCACCGACTCGTCCTCAAGCCAGAGCTCTGGGTGCAGCGACGATCGGGCGAGGACGTCGTCCGCGAGATTCTCGAGACGGTCCCGACTCCGCCCGCCGAGGACGTGACCCCGGCCGCGTGACGCCCTCTGCGTCGCCCCGGCTCGCGTCGTACGTCGGGCTCGCTGCCCTCGGTCTCATCGCCGCTCTCGCACTGCGTCGCGCCGAACTCGTCGTGATTGCGGCACCCTTTGCGCTCATCGTCGCCGCGGGCCTGCTGCTCGAGCCACGGCCGGCGATCGGGGCCTGGCTTTCGGTCGACCGCCATCGCGCTCTCGAGGGAGACGAGATTGTGGCGACGCTCGAGCTGAACGCAGGCACCGCGATCGACCTCCTCGAGATCCACCTCCTCATTCCGCGAGGCCTGGCAGTCAGCGCCGGTGCAAATCCATGCGCGATCCGCCTCTCGGCCGGTGAGGAGCAAACCCTCGAGATGACACTCCGCTGCGACCGCTGGGGGACCGTCGAGCTGGGCAGAATCCAGCTCCGGGCGCGTGGACGCATCGGCATGCTCGTCTGGGAGAGCGCGGTTCGGCACCCGCACAGAATCCAGATCTATCCGCGACCCGAACTCGTCCGGAACCTCGTCGCGCCGCTGCAGACGCAGCAAGCAGCGGGCGACCTCATCGCGCGCCTGCGGGCCGATGGGCTCGAGTTCGCTGACACCCGGGACTTCGTCTCGGGCGACGAACTGCGCTCGGTGAACTGGCGAGCTAGCGCCCGCCGCGGCACCTTGATCGTCAACGAGCGGCATCCCGACCGGAACGCCGACGTCGTGCTCTTCCTGGACAGCTTCGCCGAAGCGCGCGCCGACGACGATGCCAACGGCACGCTGGAGCGCGCGGTGCGGGCGGCGGCAACGCTCGGTGCGATTCACCTGCAGCGCCGCGACCGGGTAGGGCTCGTCACGTTCGGGGGAGTGCTGCGCTGGCTCGAACCGGGTGCCGGTCTCGTCCAACGATATCGCCTGATCGATGCCCTCCTCGAGACTGACGTCGAATTCAGCTACGCATGGAAGGGACTGAGCATCATCCCCGCGCGGACACTCCCGCCTCAGTCCCTTGTGATCGCCGTGACACCGTTGCTCGACGAGAGATCGATTGCTGCCCTCCTCGATCTGCGAGCGCGAGGCCACGATGTCGCGGTTGTCGAGGTAGCGCCCGAGGATCTGGTTGACGCGGGGACCGGCACCGATGCGCTCGCCTACCGCCTGTGGCTGCTCCGACGCGCAGGGCTCCGCGCGCGCTTCGAGCGGTCTGGCATTGCCGTCGCCCGCTGGACCGATCAGCTGCCCCTCGATGCCGGTCTCGAGGGGGTGAGGGCATACCGTCGCGCCGCACGACTCTCACGCCCGTAGCAATCGGGCTCGGGGCCACGGGCGTGGCAGCCGCCCTTGCGCTCTACCTGACCCGGATCGCAACGTCCGACGCAAGTCTGCCTGCAGGTGCGCTCGGCGCGCTCGCAATGCTCATCCTGGTCGTGTCGCTTGCCGTTCCCGTTCGCGCGCTCATTACAGTCACGCTGGCACTTCTCGGGGCGTCCTACGCGACGATCCTCGTCATTGACAACCCAACGCTCGATCTGCGCGCCGCCGTCGTCGGCGCCGCTCTCCTCGCCACCGGCGAGCTCGCGCACCTGGCAATCGAAGCTCGATCGGCGGTCGTGGACGAGGCCGGTACCACCGCGAGGCGCGTTGGATCGGTAGCAATCATGGTTCTCGCCGCACTCGTCGTGGGCGGTGGGTTGATCGCGCTCGTCGACCTTGCACGAACGGGCGGTCTCGCGATCGAGGCCCTCGGGGTCGCGGCAGCCGTCGGCGCCGTCGGCCTCCTCGCACTCGCCACGCGCGACGCGCGAGCAACCGGCCCCGGCGTCAAGGGCGGACAAGCGCTCGGAAGCGAGGAAGGAGCTGGGCCTGCAGAGACGGACGGCGGCTAGCTGGCAGCGCCCTCGGGCGGCGGCTGCATAGCTGCCCCCGGGAGCGCGCGGGGTGACGGTCGCAGAACAGGCTTCTTCTCCGGCGTGTCGTCCTGGACGGGCGGTACGACGGGAGCGACTTCCTCGGGGAAGACGGTCGCCTCGGGCTCACCTGCGAGCAGGCGCTCAAACTGATCCTTGTCGACCGTTTCGCGCTCGATCAGGACGAGCGAGAGGTGATGGAGCTCCTCCATGTGCTCGCGCAGAACGCGCGTCGCGGAGTCGTGCGCCTCCTCGATCACGCGACGGATCTCGTCGTCGATCTCGCGGGCAATCTCCTCGGAATAGTCGGGAGCCGAGCCCATGTCGCGGCCGAGGAACGGCATGTCGTGATCGCGTCCGAGCACGCGCGGGCCGAGCTTCTCGCTCATCCCGAACCGCATGATCATCTGCTTCGCCGTGTGGGTGACCTTCTCGAGATCGTTCGCGGCGCCGGTCGTGACCTCGTGGAACACGAGCTCCTCGGCTGCGCGGCCACCGAGCGTCATCGCCATCACGGACATCAACGTGCCCTTCGTGGTCAGGTACCGATCCTCGCTTGGCAGCGAGATCGTGTAGCCGAGAGCCTGGCCGCGGCTGACGATCGAGATCTTGTGGACGTCGTCCGTGCCCTCGAGGTAGTACCCGACGAGCGCGTGACCCATCTCGTGGTAGGCGGTGATCCGCCGCTCCTTCTCCGAGAACAGGCGTGACTTCTTCTCGGGGCCGGCAATCACGCGCATGATCCCTTCCTCGAGCTCGTTCTGGCCGATCGTCTTCTCGCCGCGTCGTGCTGCGAGGAGCGCAGACTCGTTGATCACGTTCGCGAGGTCGGCACCGGTGAAGCCGGGGGTCTGGGCGGCGAGCACGTCGAGGTCGAGCTCCTTGCCCAGAGGCTTGCCCTTGGAGTGCACCTCGAGGATGTCGCGACGGCCCTTGCGGTCGGGGCGATCGACGACGATCTGCCGGTCGAAGCGACCGGGACGGAGAAGGGCGGGATCGAGAATGTCAGGGCGGTTCGTAGCGGCGATCAGGATCACGTTGTCCTTCTGCTCGAACCCGTCCATCTCGACGAGGAGCTGGTTGAGCGTCTGCTCCCGCTCGTCGTGGCCGCCGCCCATGCCGGCACCGCGGTGACGCCCGACGGCGTCGATCTCGTCGATGAAGATGATGCAGGGGCTTGCCTGCTTGGCCTGCTCGAAGAGGTCGCGCACGCGGCTGGCACCCACGCCGACGAACATCTCGACGAAGTCGGAGCCCGAGATCGAGAAGAACGGCACCCCGGCCTCGCCGGCGGTCGCGCGTGCGAGCAGCGTCTTGCCGGTGCCGGGAGGGCCGTACAGAAGCACGCCCTTGGGGATACGGGCGCCGAGCGCCTGGAATTTCTTCGGGTTCTCGAGGAACTCCTTGATTTCGTGCAACTCCTCGACAGCCTCATCGGCGCCCGCGACATCCTTGTAGGTGACCTTCGGAGCGTCGGGCGACATCCGCTTCGCCTTGCTCTTACCGAAGCTCATCACCTTCGAACCGCCTCCCTGCATCTGGTTCATCAGGAAGATCCAGAAGCCGACAAGAATCAGGATCGGGAGCAGTCCGGTGAGGAGCGCCATCAACGTCGAGGAGCCGGTGCCCTTCGAGTCGAACTTGATGTTCTGCTTCTCGAGCAGGTTCTGGAACTCGGTCGCCGACTGTGGCGTCGGATAGTTGACCTTCACCTTCGCGCCCGAATCGAGCGTGGCGTTGATCGCCTGCCGGTTCGGACTGAACTTGACCTCGCTGACATTCCCCTGCCTGGCCTGCGTGATCAGCTGCGAGTACGTGAGCTTGGCGGCACCGTCACGCTTCGGAATCAGCGTCTGGCTCGCGAGATACACGAGCAGGACGATGACGACGAGGGGAAACAGCGCACTGCGAAAAAAGCGACTCACGACTACGGGGGAGCGTAGCAGCGTGCTCTCCGGCTACGCCGCGCGGCACCCCGCGTTCACCAACCCCTAATGAGGCGCCCCGGGGATCAGATCGGGGTGCAAGACCCCTATGTAGGGGAGATTTCGGTACCTCTCGGCGAAATCGAGGCCGTAGCCGATCACGAACCTGTTGGGGATCTCGAAGCCGATGTACCTGACCGGAACCTCGATCTCGCGCCGCTCGGGCTTCGTCAGGAGCGTGCAGACCTCGAGTGAGGCGGGCCTACGTGCCTGCAGATTGCGCATCAGGTACGAGAGCGTGAGGCCCGAGTCGATGATGTCCTCGACCACGATCACGTTGCGGCCCGCGATGTTGATGTCAAGGTCTTTGAGGATCCGCACGACGCCTGACGAGTCGGTCGCCGCGCCGTAGCTCGAGATTGCCATGAAGTCGATCTCACACGGGATCGAGAGCTGCCGCATCAGGTCGGCCATGAAGAACACGGCGCCCTTGAGCACTCCGACGAGCAGGAGGTCGCGCCCCACATAGTCCGCCGAGATCTCGGCCCCGAGGGCGGCGACACGCTCCTTGACCGACGTCTCGTCGATCAGGATCTCGCCGACACCGTGGCTCACTGCACTCAACTGCTCCTCCTCGCTTCGACGGCATCTTCCCAACCCGGTGCCACCGCGATGCCGGGAACGGCAACAACCTCATCGCCGCACACGACGATCGGCCACGTCTCCCGCTCGGCCCTCGGCACTTTCGCATCCACGAAGAGATCCTGCACTTTCTTGCGGCGTCCTGCCAGATGGTCCGCTGGTCGTCGGGTGCGCACCTCGAGATCGGCCCGCTTGGACTCGAGCGTCCAGGGGCCCCACTCGAGCGTGCCCTCGAGTCGCAGCGTGTCGTACTCGCGGACGGCCCGGACGCCGTTCCCGAGGTCGGCCGTGCGGGAGCCGGCCCGCGACGAGAGCAACTCGACGAGGGATGCCTCGAGCGCCCGCGGGAGTGACGGACGCTCTTCGCCGAGAGCGCGCAGGTTCGCCTCGGCGCCTGGATGGAGTCGCCGGAGTAGCGGCAGGATCTCCTCACGGATCAGGCCCCGGGTTGTCGCAGGGTTCGTCGCATCGATGCGCACGGGGAGGGCACGCTCCTCGCAGTAGGCGAGGGTCTCTTCGTGCGTGACGTGGAGCAACGGGCGCACGACCCCGTCCTCGCGACGCGCCTTGATCCCGCGCGTCGAGCCGCTCGAGACGATGCGGTAGAGCACGGTCTCGATCTGATCGGTCGCCGTGTGCCCCGTCGCGCGAAGCCCGCAGCCCTCGGTTGCGGCGTAGCGCAGCTCCCGCATGGCAGCCTCCGTCTCGGCCGGCTCGACATGGATCACACGGGCACCGAGCGCCGTCGCGCAGTGCTCGGCATCGGCGTCGGCGTCGGCACCCCGCACGCCGTGGTGAACGTGGACGGCGGAAACGTTGTAGCCAAGGGCACCCAGCGCGTCCCAGAGGCAGGTCGAGTCGGCTCCGCCGGAGACGAGGCACGCCACGCTCCCGCCGGGAGGCATGAGATCGTGCGCGCGGATGAACGACTCGATCCGGGTCGTCAGCGGGGGAGCCACGGCTCTAGTGTGACGGACGCGCCGGTGACAGTCAGGACTACGAGCTCTTCGGCTTCAGCGTCGCCGCGTCCGCGACCTGATCCGCGGGCGGCAGGTCGAGCACGAGCGGCGTGCCGTAGTCGTAGAGCTCGACGACGAGCGACGCTTCGAGCGACTCGTCGGAGCCGGGCATCTTCGCGTCGAGCTCGATCGAGAGCTTCCTGATCCGATTGTCGGCATCGATCCACACGTCAATTGGCAGCTCGGTGATCCCGGCCTGACGCGCCGCGTCGTCGACGCCACCGAGAGCCTTGCGCTGATCAGCCGGGACGAGCTCGGTGAGCTTCGCGGGATCGAGCGTGGCGCGGTAGTGGCTCGTCTCGACGCCGCGCACCTCCTCGCTCCCCACTGCCTCGATCGACCCGGAGACCGCCTTGAGAAAGCCGAAGACATCGCGCGGATCCATCCCACTCAGGGAACCGAACTGATCGAGGCCGGAGGTGCCGGTCTTCGAGAAGTCCTCGGCATTGCCCTTGACCCAGGTCTTCCCGTCGGGCAGCTCCTTGACGAGAGGCGGGAACTTGATGTAGACGACGTCGCCGTCCTGGATCGCATCGAGCTTCCAGTCGGACGCGTCTCCGAGGTCACCGGTGACCTTGCCACCGAGACTCGAGCCAAGCTGCTCCATCAGCTGGGCCAGGGAGGACAGGTCGATTGTCATCTGCGAGCGCTTCGCGGGCGTATCGAAGCCGCCCTCGGCCTTGAACGAGAGGCCCTTCTTGGCGCCGGGAACGGGGAGGCTCATCTCGAAGGCGAGCGCGAACTTCGCCGTGTCGGCGGAAGCACTGGTCTTCGCGACCTGGGACAGGCTCGCAAGCTCCGGAATCGTGCCCGCGGAGCCGCCGCACCCCGATGCCAGGAGGCCGAGCGCGACAACGAGAGCCGCGAGTGGGATGGAGAGGCGCCGCAAGGTCATTCCATGGTATCCATCGACGCGGCCGCCACGGTCCTCATCCGCCAAACGGGGTATCAGCAAATCGGGGCGCTTCCGCCCAACCTCGCAGCGTCTCGGCGGCGAGGCGAACTGCATCGACCTCGAGCCGAAACGGCGTCGCGTGTGGCACCTGCTCGAGACGAGCAGCGGGAAATCGGCGGAC
>JANOFZ010000309.1:0-4984 GCA_031413935.1 Thermoleophilia bacterium
TCGATCGACGCGGCTCCCGAGGAGCGGCAGCGCGGCATCACGATCAACACGGCGCACGTCGAGTACGAGACGGAGAACCGTCACTACGCGCACGTCGACTGCCCGGGCCACGCCGACTACATCAAGAACATGATCACGGGCGCTGCCCAGATGGACGGGGCAATCCTCGTCGTCTCGGCCGCAGATGGCCCGATGCCGCAGACGCGTGAGCACATCCTGCTCGCCCGTCAGGTGAGGGTGCCGTTCATGGTCGTCGCGCTCAACAAGGCCGACATGGTCGACGATCCCGAGCTGCTCGAGCTCGTCGAGCTCGAGGTCCGCGAGCTGCTCACGAAGTACGACTTCCCCGGTGACGATATCCCGGTGATCCAGGTTTCGGCACTCAAGGCGCTCGAGGGCGACCCGGAGTGGACGCCCAAGATCCTCGAGCTGATGGCCGCCGTCGACTCCTACATCCCGGAGCCGGTGCGCGACACCGACAAGCCGTTCCTGATGCCGATCGAGGACGTGTTCACGATCACCGGTCGCGGCACCGTCGTCACCGGCCGTATCGAGCAGGGCAAGATCGAGGTCGGCAAGGAGATCGAGATCGTCGGGATCACAGACAAGGTCGAGAAGACCACGGTCACTGGCCTCGAGATGTTCCTCAAGGTGCTCGACTTCGCGCAGGCCGGCGACAACGCAGGCGTGTTGCTCCGCGGCGTCAAGCGCGAGGAGGTTCAGCGCGGCCAGGTGCTCGCCAAGCCGGGCTCGATCACGCCGCACACGCACTTCAAGGCCGAGGTTTACGTGCTTTCGAAGGACGAGGGTGGACGGCACACGCCGTTCTTCAACGGCTACCGGCCGCAGTTCTACTTCCGCACGACCGACGTCACCGGTTCGATCAAGCTGCCGGACGGCCAGGAGATGGTCATGCCGGGTGACAACACCCAGATGGAGATCGAGATGGGTCAGCCGATCGCGATGGACACCGGTCTGACCTTCGCCGTCCGCGAAGGCGGCCGCACCGTCGGTGCAGGCGTCGTCACGGAGATCATCAAGTAGGAGAGAGGCGGAGCCTCTCTCCTACTTGCGTAGGGGAGAGGCGCATGCCTCTCCCGCTTGCGAGAGAGAGAAGAGACCAGACACATGGCGCATCAGAAAATCCGCATTCGGCTCAAGGGCTACGACCACCAGCAGCTCGATCGCTCGGCGTCGCAGATCGTTGAGACGGCGCAGCGCACCGGTGCCACGATCACCGGGCCGGTGCCCCTGCCCACCGAGAAGAACGTGTACTGCGTGATCCGCAGCCCCTTCAAGGACAAGGATTCGCGCGAGCACTTCGAGGTGCGAACGCACAAGCGTCTGATCGACATTCATAGTCCCACGCCGAAGACGGTCGACTCGCTGATGCGCCTTGACCTTCCCGCCGGTATCGACATCGAAATAAAACTTTAGAAATTGCTGAGGCAATTTCTAAAGTTCTAGATAAATGCATGAGAGACTCAGATGAGATTTCACCACTCACAAATGAACGCACTATCTAACGCTTTTTTCCGTTTCCATGGAGGCGCATCGTGAAGGGCATAGTCGGGAAAAAGCTTGGGATGACCCAGATTTTTGATCCCGAGACAGGGGGGGTTACCGCTGTCACCGTGATCGAGGCTGGGCCGTGTCCGGTTACGCACGTGCGCAACGAGAGTGCCGACGGCTATGCCGCGGTCCAGCTCGCCTACGAGGCCGTAGCCGACCGCAAGATCACGAAGGGCGAGATCGGCCACCTCAAGAAGTCGGGTGCAACGGCCCACCGGCACCTCGTCGAGTTCCGCGGCGAGAGCGAGCTTGCGGTCGGCGACACCGTGACCGTCGAGGCGTTCCAGCCTGGCGATCCGATCAAGGTCGCGGGCACGTCGATCGGCAAGGGCTTCGCCGGCACGATCAAGCGCCACAACTTCAGGCGCGGCCCCGTCTCCCACGGTTCGCACAACGTTCGCGCACCCGGTTCGATCGGAGCATCGGCGACCCCGTCGCGCGTGTTCCGAGGACAGAAGATGTCGGGTCGCATGGGTGGCAAGCGCGTCACCCAGCTCGGGCTGGTCGTTCACGATGTGGACGTCGAGCGCAACCTGCTCCTCGTCAAGGGTGCCGTTCCGGGCCCGACGAGCGGCATCGTCGAGATCAGGAGCACCGACTGATGGCAGCGCTGAAGGCAGATGGGTTGAAGGTACAGAGCCTAGGCGGGACCGCCGCCAAGTCCGTCACGCTCGGCGAGGCCGTGTTCGGCGCCGAGCTGAAGCGACACATCGTGCACGAGGTCGTGCGCGCCGAGTTGAACGCGCATCGCGCGGGAACGCGTGGCGCCAAGACCCGAGGGATGGTCTCGGGAGGACGCGCGAAGCCGTGGCGCCAGAAGGGCACCGGCCGCGCACGTCAGGGCACGATCCGCGCTCCGCACTTCACGGGCGGCGGTGTCGCATTCGCACCGGGTATGCGGAGCTTCGACGTCAAGGTGAACCGTAAGGTCCGCCGCGCCGCGCTCGCCGGTGCGCTATCGAACCATGTCGGCAACGAGACGCTCGCGCTCGTCGACGGTGGAGCCTTCGAGACGCCTTCCACCAAGCAGGCCAAGGCGCTATTCGAGAAGTGGGGCAAGGAGACGCCGCTCGTCGTCGTCGCTCACGAGGACGAGATCGGGCTGATCAAGTCGTTTCGCAACCTCGACCGCGTCCTCGTCACCGTCCCGTCCGAGCTCGAGGTTGCGCCGATCGTCTGGGCGCGCTCCGTTCTCGTGAGTGAGGCAGCACTCCCGCTCGTCGAAGGGAAGGCATCGTGAACGCTGCTGACGTCCTCATCGCGCCGGTCGTCTCCGAGAAGAGCTACTCGGGCCTCGCCGACCGGAAGTACACCTTCAAGGTGCATCAGGACGCCCACAAGACGCAGGTGCGCCAGGCCGTGGAGGAGCTCTTCGGCGTCAAGGTGCAAAGCGTCCACATGATCAAGGTTGCCGCCAAGCCGAAGCGCCGAGGTGTGTTCAAGGGCGTTCGGCCGAGCTGGAAGAAGGCCATCGTGCAGCTGCGCGAGGGCGAGTCCATCGAGATCTTCGAAGGGGCACAGGTCTAACGCGTGGCTCTCCTGGCAACAGTTAGAGCGCCTCTGGCGCGCCATCCGCGGCGCATTGCGTCGTCCTCGGTCGCATCCAGGCAAACCAGCCTGAATGCTCCCTGCGTCCTAGCACTGCTTGCGTCTCCCACCCCAGAGACGCGAAACCGTCACCAGGAGAACCACTAATGGCAGTCAAGAAGTACAAGCCGACCAGCCCGGGACGTCGCTTCATGGCGGTCTCCTCCTTCGAGGAGATCACGAAGAAGGCCCCCGAGAAGTCGCTCGTCGAGCCGCTCAAGAAGACCGGCGGACGCAACAACAACGGTCGCATCACGACACGTCATCAGGGCGGCGGTCACAAGCGGATGTACCGCGTCATCGATTTCAAGCGCCTGAAGGACGGAGTCCCCGCGAAGGTCGCGGCGATCGAGTACGACCCCAACCGGTCGGCGCGCATCGCCCTGCTGCACTATGCGGACGGCGCCAAGGCCTACATCATTGCGCCCCAGGGTCTTCGGGTCGGCACCTCGGTCGAATCCGGCCCGAACGCTGACATCAAAGCCGGCAACGCTCTGCCGCTCGACAACATCCCCACGGGAACGCTCGTCCATAACGTCGAGCTGAAGCCAGGCCAGGGCGCCAAGATGGCCCGCTCGGCCGGTGCGGGAGTGCAGCTCGTGGCCAAGGATCAGGGATACGGCGTTCTCCGCCTCCCCTCCGGTGAGATGCGTCGCGTGCTCCTGACATGCCGCGCGACCGTTGGTCAGGTCGGCAACTCGGATCACGCAAACGAGCAATCCGGCAAGGCCGGCCGCAGCCGCTGGCTCGGCAAGCGCCCCGCTGTGCGCGGCTCGGCGATGAACCCCGTGGACCATCCGCACGGCGGCGGCGAGGGCAAGTCGAAGGGCGGGCGCCATCCGGTGACGCCGTGGGGCGTGCCCACGCTCGGCAAGCGCACCCGCCAGAAGCACAAGGAATCCGACAAGCTGATCGTTCGCGGCCGTCGCCGCGGCAAGGAAAGGCGCTAACCAATTATGTCCAGATCATCGAAGAAGGGGCCTTTCATCGACGACCGGCTGCTCGGCCGGATCGAGGCGATGAACGCCACGAACGAGAAGCGGATGATCCGCACGTGGTCGCGCAGCTCCACCGTGTTCCCCGACATGGTCGGTCACACGATCGCCGTCCACGACGGCCGCAAGCACGTGCCGGTTTTCGTCAGCGAGCAGATGGTCGGCCACAAGCTGGGAGAGTTCGCTCCGACGCGGACGTTCCGTGGCCACGCCGGTGACAACAAGACCCAGGTGAAGAAGCGCTGATGGCGGCCGCAGACACATCCAAGCTCACCCAGTCGCGCGCAGAGGCGAAGTACGTTCGTCTCTCGGCGCGGAAGGCCCGCGTCGTGCTCGATCACATCCGTGGCCGTAGCGTGCCGGAGGCCCGCACCATCCTCGCGTTCACGCCGCGTGCAGCGGCAGTGGACATCGAGAAGGTGCTGCGCTCTGCCGTGGCCAACGCCGAGTCCGCCCATGCCCTCGACGGCGACGAGCTCATCGTCCTTGCCGCCTACGCGGACGAGGGCCCGACGCTCAAGCGCTGGCGTGCCCGTGCCCGCGGCCGGGTCAATCGCATTCGCAAGCGTACGTGTCATATCACCCTGATCGTCAGTGAGAACCCGAAGGCGGCGGCCCGGCCGAAGCGGTCGGCCGAGAAGTCCGCCGCGACCGACGCCCCGGTCTCGGACAAGCCCGCTGCCGACGATAAGCCGAAGCGCAAGTCGCCGGCGAAGAAGAAGGAGGCTGTTGCCTGATGGGCCAGAAGATCCATCCTGGCGGCCTACGCGTCGGTGTCATCCACGACTGGAAGTCGAACTGGTACACCGGCAAGAAGGAGTTCGCCGACT
>JANOFZ010000310.1:0-3857 GCA_031413935.1 Thermoleophilia bacterium
GCCTCGCCGGGGTTGTCCTTCTTCCAGCCGGCGATGATCGCCTTGTTGTAGGCGAACCCGCTGATGTCCGGAGCGAAGTTCGAGACGAACGAGCCCGGCACCTTGAACGCCGACGCGTCGTTCGCGCCGTCGCCGCCGAAGACCTTCGCCTTCCTGCCCTGCTCGATCAGCTGCTGCGCGATGTTCTGCGCGTCGGCCGGCTTCTGCGTGGGGAAGAACACGAAGTCCGCGTTGCTCGGGACCTTCGTCACGAATGACGAGAAGTCCGTCACGGTGTTGGCCACGGAGAGGCGCGTCGTCGTGACGCCCTTCGCCTTCAGGACGATCTGCGCAGCATCCGAAAGACCCTCGGAGTACGGCTCCTGGAAGTCGAACAGGACGACGTTCTTGGCGCCCTTCTTGATCATGAAGTTGGCATCCGATGGGCCCTGGATGTAGTCACCCGGGACGACGCGGAAGAACGCCGGAGTGGCGGCCTTCGTCGCACCCTTCGTCAGCGACGTGCGCGTTGCCGACGCGGAGATGTGCGCGAGACCGGCAGCGAAGAATGCCTGGCTCGACGCGGCCACGTTGCCGGACGTCGACGGGCCGAAGACTGCCACCACCTTCTGGTCAGCGATGAACTTCTGCGCGATCGTCTGCGCGATTGCAGGGCCTTGCTCGACGGGCGTGTCACCCGTGATGACCTGAACCTTCAGACCGTACTTGGGTGCCAGCGTCTTGACCGCATACTTGGCCCAGCTCAGCTGCTCGTTGCCCAGGAAGCCTGCGCCACCGGTGAACGGTGCCGTGAAGCCAATCCTCAGCGTCTTCTTGCAGCTCACTGCCTGGGTCGTCGCAGCCGCCGTCGATCCGGCGCCTGCGGTTGAGGCGAACGCTGCGACCACAACGGCCACGGCAGCGATCACCGACATTCCACGTCGTTTCATTCCGTTACTCCTCCTTGATGGGTGTGCATGATGTTGGACGTCGATCCTGCAAAGTTGTTGCGCGCATACACGCCCTGTTCCGCGCTACCCGACGAAAGGGTCGTAGGAGTGAAGCAGTCAGACCGGTGACATGTCAACCCGGCGGCAATGAGCTCAGGAATCATGGGAGAGCGCTTCGATCCATCCCGCGGTGTCGAGGAACTGCCGAAACCGCCACGCCTTGCCGTCCCGGAGTGTCCAGACGTGGACGAACGGGACGTCGAGGAGCTTTCCGGTCTCCTTCGCCACACCCCGGTAACGCCCGAGCACGACGACCTCGTCGCCAGCGTCGAGAAGCTCATCGGGTACCGCGGAGAACTCCGACCACCAGTCGCGGTCGAGCGAGTCGAACACGTTCGCCCTGACCTGGGCAAGACCCCGATACGTCCCTCCATGCTGGAGACCTTGTGCCTGCTGCCACTCGATCGCATCGTCCATGTCCGCGACGACGGCGTCCAGGTCGCCCCTGGCGAAGGCATCGTACGAGCGGCGGACGATGGTCACGTTCACGGCGCGCAGCATAGAGGTCTGATGTGGGTCAGGAGTGCGTTTGGGGCGGTCATGCACCAAGGAGCGCGTTCGACGCGGTTGACGTTAAGGCTGGTGGCCTTGATGTCGACCGCGGAGGATGCGATCCGCAACGTGCAGGGCCGCATCCAGACGTGCTCCTGACCCACATCAGGCCTCAGGTTGAGAAGATAGGACACACATGCCCTTCGACATCGACGTGACCCCGAACGCAGAAGCGGCGGCAGCTGCCGCCGCCGCACTGCTCGCGGAAGCGGCAGCCGCGGGCGGATCGATTGTTCTCGCCGGCGGGTCGACTCCCCGTCGCGCGTACGAGCTGGCCGCGGAGCTGCATGCCGACTGGGGTGACGCGGAGGTCTGGTTCGGGGACGACCGCTGCGTGCCGTCCGACGATCCCCGCTCGAACCAGCTGCTCGTGCGCGAGGCGTTGCTGGAGCGCCTTGTCGTCCCGCCGGCCGTGCACGCGATGCCGACATCGCTTGCGCCGGAGGCCACCGCCGCGCTCTACGACGCCGCCCTCACGGGCGAGCCGCTCGATCTCGTCCTGCTCGGCCTCGGCCCGGATGGGCACACCGCTTCGCTCTTTCCGAACGCACCGTCGCTCGACGTCCGCGACCGGCTTGCCGTCGTCGCCGAGCCGGGGCTCGAGCCCTTCGTGCAGCGGATCACGCTGACGATCCCCGCGCTCGAGGTGGGCACGCACGTCGTCTTTCTCGCGGTCGGCGAAGGGAAGGCGACCGCTGTCTCGCGCGCCTTCGGCGAGGAGCCGTCGCACGCGACGCCTGCGAGCCTCGTGCGCTCGCTCCAGGGGAGAACCACCGTGCTTCTCGACGAGGCGGCTGCTTCCCTGCTTCGCGGGGGCGGGACGGGTCACGCCCCTACGGGGCAGTAGTGGACGACCAGGCGCGGTACCGGCAGCGGAGCCTCTGGCTCGACGGCGCGCTCGCGGAGTTCACGCCCCGTCCGCAGCTCACGGGCGAGGTCGACGTCGACGTGGCGATCGTCGGGGCCGGCTACACCGGGCTCTGGACGGCGTATGCGCTGATGCTCGCTGATCCCGGCATCCGGATCGCGATTGTCGAGGCCGAGACGGTCGGCTATGGGGCCTCGGGTCGCAACGGGGGATTCGTCTCGGCCGGCATCGCCGGCGAGGCGCGCGTCTACGAGAGGGCGCAGGGGAAGGACGGGATCGTGCGGGCCGAGCGCGCGATGATCGACGGCGTCGACTGGATTGGCGAGATCGTCGCGCGGGAGGCGATCGACTGCGGCTGGATCAAGAGTGGCGCCTACCGCGTTGCGACGAGCAAGCCTCAACTCGAGCGCGCGCGTGCGGGACTCGAGGGAAAGCGCGCGCGCGGCTACGCGGCGGACGACATGCGGTTCGTATCCCCGGCGGAGATCGACCAGGAGGTGAGGATTGCGGGTGTTCTCGGCGGTACGTACACACCGCACTGCGCGCGTGCGGATCCGGCCCGCCTGGCGCGAGGGCTTGCCGAAGCGTGCGAGAGACGTGGAGTCGTCATCTACGAACGGTCTCCCGCCGTGTCCATTGCTCGGGGCCGCGTGACGTGCCCGGGTGGATCGCTGTGGAGCGAGGTCGTCGTCCGGGCGACGGAAGCGTTCACCACGAGGTTTGCCGGCGAGAGCCGCAGCTATCTCCCCATCGCATCTCACATGCTCGCGACCGAGCCTCTCTCTGCGGAAGCATGGGACGAGATCGGCTGGGCGGGATGCGCGCCCGTAGCCGATCAGCGCTATCAGTTCGTCTACGCCCAGCGGACGTCGGATGGAAGGATCGCACTCGGTGGACGCGGGCTTACCTACCGACGTGGTGGGGCGATCCGCGAGGCCGACGAGGTGCAGCCTTCAATCCACGCGCGACTCGAACAGGCGCTGCGTCGACTCTTCCCCGCTGCGTCGGACGCTGCGATCAGCCACCGCTGGGGCTGCTTCTTCGCCGCTCCGCGCGACTGGAGCATGAGCGTCGACTTCGACCGGTCGACGGGACTCGCGCACGCGGGAGGCTACTCGGGCCATGGGGTCGTGGCGTCGAGCCTGGCGGGGCGCACGCTCGCTGATCTGATCACCGGCACCGAGAGCGAGCTGACCGGGTTGCCATGGGTCGATCACACGAGCCGCCGCTGGGAGCCCGAGCCGCTGCGGTTCATCGCGACCCGGGCGATCGCCGGAGTCGTCGCGAGCGCCGACCGGGCGGAGGATCGAACCGGCCGACCCGCGCGCCGGGTCAGGCTGGTACAGCGCTGGCTGCCAGGGCGTTGACCGTGTTGCAGTAATACTGCTATACAGGTATGCTGTCACTATGAAGGATGTTCGTGAGATCGTGACGATCCAGGCGCGGGG
>JANOFZ010000311.1:0-1888 GCA_031413935.1 Thermoleophilia bacterium
TGTTCGACGAGGACGGCGTCAAGGCTGGTTGCCTTGATGTCGTCCTCGGCGGACGCGATCCGCCGTGTGCAGGGCCGCATCCAGACGTGCTTCTAATGCGCATCAAACCTCTACAGCCCGTATGCCTCGAGGAGCTTCAGCCACAGCTCGCTCCGCGTGGGGAACGAGGGTACGGCGTGCCAGAGATCGTCGATCGACACCTCGGCTACGACCGCGATCGTGGCAGCGTGGAGCGCCTCGGCAACCTCGGCGCCGGTGATCGTGGCACCGACGATCACGCGCCGATCCTCGTCAACGATGATCCTCGACGTTCCGGCAGCACCGCGACCGACGAATGAGCCTCCGGCGTTGCTGCTCGTCCCGACATCGACGTGCCGCACGCGTAGTCCGGCCTCCTGCGCCCCTTCGAGCGTAAGGCCGACAGCGCCGACCTGCGGGTCGGTGAAGATCACCCGCGGCGACCGCGCCCCATCGGACCGCAGCTGCGCCGCGCGCCCAAGCACGATGTCAGCAGCGAGACGGGCCTGGTACTTCGCCATATGGGTGAGCAACGCGCGCCCGTTGACATCTCCGACGGCGAACAACCAGTCGTGGCCGGGGACTCGCATTTCGTCCGTCACATGGAGCGGTCCGTCGACAGCAACGCCTATCGCCTCGAGCCCAATTCCGGCCACGCCAGGCACACGGCCGAAGGCGACGAGAACCTCGTCCGCCTCGATCGTCGGCCCGTCATCGAGCTCGATCGCGACCTGATCCGTTCGCGAGACTCGGACGGCCGAGCGCAGCAGGCGAACGTCCACCCCACCCTCCTCGAGTGCCTCGAGAACCTGGGCAGACGCGAACGGCTCCTCGCGTTCGATCAACCGTTCGCCCCGGTGGACGAGCGTTACCCGGGACCCGAGAGCAGCCCACGCCTGAGCCATCTCGACGCCAACGACGCCGCCACCGAGAATCGCGAACCGCGGCGGCACCTCCGAGGCCGTCGTCGCCTCGATGTTCGTCCACGGCCGTGCGTCCCGGAGCCCGGGGATGTCGGGCACGAGAGCGGTCGAGCCGGTGGCGACGATCACGGCCTTCCGGGCGACAAGCTCCTCATCGCCGACGACGACCCGACGCTCACCGACGAGTCGGCCACGCCCACGAACGAGAGTGACGCCGCGCGCCTCGAGCCACGGCACCTGCCCGGTGTCGTCGAGCCGGGCGATCACGTCGTCCCGGCGCCGGAGCACAGCCGCGACATCGAGCGGTCCGAGCTCGAGACCGGGAACGCGCGCAACCTCACGCGCAAGCTCGACCGGACGGAGGAGCGCCTTCGACGGCATGCACGCGTAGTAGGAGCACTCACCGCCGACGAGCCTGTCCTCCACGATCGCTACCGAGAGGCCGTTCTCGCCGAGCCTCCCGGCGGCCACCTCCCCACCCACGCCCGCGCCGATCACCACCACGTCGAACTCGCGCATGCTGCCCTCCCGCATTGACCCTGACACATTCTTCGAGCAGTCGTCGATCCCGCCCTAGCGTTACTCAGCGCGTGAGATTGCCGTTCGCCGACACCTTGACGCCTCGTCCGCCGAAGTCCTGACGGGAGAGCGTTCGCACGATTCCATGGGCGCTCTCTGACGGATCGAGCGCCGGCACTCCCGCACCGGCGAGTCGGGTCGGAACGAGCGTCCCGCTGTCGAACCCACCATCCCCGCGGAGCGTGACGCGGAGAATCCCACTGAGAGACAACGGGCCTCCGAGCGCGAACACCTTGTAGCCGGCGAAGTTCCCGAGCGAGTAGGCGATCAACCGACCCTTGTACCACTCCATTCCACGCAGGACGTGCGGGCCGTGACCGATGACGACGTCCGCGCCGGCGTCGACGACCGCATGCGAGAAGGCGACG
>JANOFZ010000312.1:0-4955 GCA_031413935.1 Thermoleophilia bacterium
CGCCGGCAGAACCTTGCCCGGGTTGAGGATCCCGTTCGGATCGAAGCTCGCCTTGATCGCGAGCATCAGGGGGATCAGGTCGCCGTGCTCCTGCTCGAGCGCTCCGATCTTGCCGAGACCGATCCCGTGCTCGCCGGTACAGGTGCCGCCGCGCGCGAGGGCATCGCCGACGATGCTGTGCACGAGCTCGTCCGAGAGACCGACCTCGCCGTCCTTGACCTGGACTCCAACGTGGAGGTTGCCGTCACCTGCATGACCCAGGATGCCCCCGGTCAGGCCCAGTCTGTCGAGCTCCACTTGCGCGAAGTGAGCCGCTCCGGCCAGTTCCGTCAACGGAACGCACACGTCCGTCGTCCGCTCCTTCGTGCCCGGAAACCTCGCCGCGGTAGCGTGCGCAACGTCGTGACGCGCCTTCCAGAGGCGAGCGCGCGCGTCGGGATCGCGCTCGGTGATCATGTCGGTCGCACCTTCGGCGGTTGCAATCGTCTGTACGAGCCCGAGGTCGGCGAGCACGAGCTCCTCGCTTCCCGAGGCTTCGATAAAGAGGCACGGCTCCTCGGGGAACGACGTTTCCGAGTATGCGTTGACGGCCGCGACGATCCAGGCGTCGAGGAATTCGACGCGTGTGACGCCCGAGCCCGCTGCGACCACACCAGCCGCGGTCCGGCAGGCACTCTCGATGTCGGGGAAGGAGATGCGCAGGGCGACGGCCTGCTCCGGGATCGCGTGGAGGCGCACCGTCACCTCGGTGATCACCGCCAGCGTGCCTTCGGAGCCGACGAGCAGCCCTGTGAGGTCGTAGCCGGCCGACGTTTTCGCCGCCTTCGAGCCGGTGCGGATCACCCGCCCGTCCGCGAGCACCGCCTCGAGCGCGAGCACGTTCGCGCGCGTCTTTCCGTAGCGCACCGTCGTCGTCCCGGCGGCGTTCGTCGCCGCCATCCCGCCGAGCGTTGCGTCTGCGCCGGGGTCGACAGGGAAGAAGAGGCCATGCTGGCCGACGGCGCGCTCGAGCGTGAGTCGGGTGACGCCCGCCTGCACGGTCGCCGTCAGGTTCTCCGGCGAGACGTCGAGAATCCGATCGAGCCGCGACAGGTCGAGACTGATGCCGCCATGGATGGGGATCACATGACCCTCGAGGCTCGTGCCGACCCCGAACGGTGTCACCGGGATCCGGTGCTCGTTTGCGAGCGCGAGGACGAGTGCTACCTCCTCGGTCAAGCCCGGGTAAACGACGAGATCCGGCCGGTGCGGTGTGTGGAAGCTGAGGTCGGAGGAGTGCAGGTCGCGCTCGGAGTCACCGTCGCGCACGCTGTCCTCGCCCAGGGCGCTGTGGAGCGCCTGCTTCACCGCTGTCAGTTCCGCCATCGTGTCCCAGCGGGCTCTGATGTGGTCGTTCGTGGCCCTCTCATCCCCCGACAGTGTGGTGTGAGCCTCGCGATTCTGCAACGGAGACCCGTCACCGTCCGACATCGATGCCGTCCTCTCTCTCTGCTATGTTGTCCAATATGACAATAAACGGTTCCTTGAACGCCAGGCACGCTCTTGCCTCGCGCTTCGGCTTCTCCGAGTTTCGACCCGGGCAGGAGCGCGTCATCGAGGCTCTCCTTCGCGGGCGCTCCGCGCTTGCGGTATTTCCAACCGGAGCGGGCAAGAGCCTCTGCTACCAGCTTCCAGCACTCCTTCTCGATGGGGTCACCGTCGTCGTCTCGCCGCTGATTGCCCTGATGAAGGATCAGATCGATGCGCTCGCGGGGCAGGGCATAGCCGCCGCGCGTCTCGATTCCAGCCTCGGCGCAGACGAGGTGCGCGACGTTTCCGACCGCCTCGCCGCCGGTGACCTCAAGCTGCTCTACGTTGCCCCGGAGCGGTTCAACAACGAGCGGTTTCTTGCGCAGTTGGCGCGGACGAAGATTGCGCTGTTCGCGGTCGACGAGGCGCACTGCATCTCGGAGTGGGGGCACAACTTCCGGCCGGACTACCTCAAGCTGGCCGCGCGCGCGAGAGAGCTCGGAGCGGAGCGTGTCCTCGCACTGACGGCAACGGCGACGCCGGCCGTCGTCGGTGACATCTGCGCCGGGTTCGAGATCGCGGAGGAGGATGCTGTCGTCACGGGCTTCTACCGCCCCAACCTCACCCTTCTGACGACGCCGGTAGGAGCCTCCGAGCGCGATCGGACGCTGATCGACCGGCTCCGAGAGCAACCGCCCGGGTCGACGATCGTCTACGTCACGCTTCAACGCACGGCGCTCCGCGTGGCCTCACTCCTCGCGGCCGCGGGACTGCCCGCCCGTCCCTACCACGCGGGCATGAGCCCGGAAGATCGTGTCGCAACGCAGGAGTGGTGGATGGCCTCGGGCAGCAACGTCGTCGTCGCGACGATCGCCTTCGGCATGGGCATTGACAAGGCCGACGTCCGCTACGTCTACCACTTCAATCTCCCGAAGGGTCTCGAGTCGTACTCGCAGGAGATCGGGCGGGCCGGGCGGGATGGGGCGCCATCGACCTGCGAGCTCTTCGCGTGCCGCGACGACATCCCCGCGCTCGAGAACTTCACGTACGGCGATACGCCGACAAGAGAGGCGATCGCGGGGCTGCTTGCCGAGGTCTTCTCCCACGACGAAGGTGCGCAGTTTGCCGTCAGCGAGTACGAGTTGTCGGGTCGTTTCGATGTGCGTCCGCTCGTCCTGAAGACCGTTCTCACGTACCTCGAACTGGAAGGCTTGCTGAGACAGGGGACGCCGTTCTACGCCGGCTACAGCTTCCGCCCTGTCAACGGATCGTTCGAGGAGGTTGTTGCTGCGTTCGACGCTGACCGAGCCGACTTCCTGCGCCGACTCGTCGCAAGCGGCAAGACGGGGCGCGTCTGGACGAGCCTCGATCCGGACGAGTCCGCGATCGCGCTCGGCGAAGAGCGCGGTCGAATCGTGGCCGCGCTGGGCCACCTCGAGCAACAAGGGCTGATCGAGCTCCGGGCCGCCGATGCGCGGCAGCGCTACACCATCCTCGATCGGCCGGGCTCGACGGCGGAGCTGCTCGACCGCCTCGTCGAGCGATTCGATCTGCGCGAACAGTCTGAGGCGCACCGAATCCAGCAGGTCGTCGCGCTCGTGACCAACGAGGGCTGCCAGGTCAACGCGCTCGTCGCCTACTTTGGCGAGCAGCGCGACGCGCCCTGTGGCCACTGCAGCTATTGCCTCGGCGGGATCGTGCAGCGGCTTCCCGAGGGGATACCTCCACCCACGTTCGATGCGGTCGTCGACCGCGGCGCGCTTGCCGAGTTGGCCGTCGCGCAGCCCGCTGCCCTTGGTCTGTCGCGACAGCGGGCGCGGTTCCTCTGCGGCATCACCAGCCCGGCCACCAGCAGAGCAAAACTTACCCGTGGGGCGCTTTTCGGAGTTCTCGCCGACCGTCGGTTCGCCGACGTCCTCGGATGGTGCGAATGACGACACCTTGCCGGGCGATCGCCGTCGCAACATCTCTGGCGCCGCTGGCCTGCGTCGAGTTCGATCAGCTCGACGCCCGGCGCCAGCTCGTCAGGTCGAACGTCGTGTTGAGCTGCTTCAGCACTTCGCGCGCGATGATGTCGCCACCTTCGTTGTCGAAGTGGACGCCGTCGCCCGCCCGCACCTTGACCGTGTCGCCCTTCGCGTTCTCCAGGTACTCGGTGAACCCACCCGTGTCGCCGGCGAACATCGTGTACGTATCGATGAAGATCGCCTTCTTTCCGCGTGCCTTCGCCTCCTTCTGGACGGCGGCGTTGACGATGTCGAATCGCTGCGTCTGCGCCTCGCTGCGGGTGATCGGCAGACCGACCCACACGACCGTGCCACCGGCCCGGTTCACGATGTCCATCACCCCTGCGACCCGCCGCCGATATTCCTTCGTCCAGCTCGGTCCGCCGAAGTCCCCGATCGTCGTTCCGTCGGGGAGGCCGGTCATGTAGCCCTTGTCGTCGTTGCCGCCGAAGTTGAGCACGACGACGTGAGGCTTGAGCTTCTTCACCTGCTTCCGGATGTGCTCGAACCAGTTGAAGACATCCGGCCGGGTCAATCCGGTCGCAACCTGCCCGTCGACGCCGCCGACAGACTCGATCACGGGGCTCGCTCCGGCTGCGCGAACAACCGAGTACCCCGGCACGATGTCGAGCGAGTCGCCGGCGACCCAGAGGCGAAGCTTCTTCTTCGGTGTGAACTTCATCTTCCCTGGAGGCTTCGCGACAGCCGGTTTGGATGTCGGTTGCCCGCCCGGCTTCGTGCTTGTCGGAGGAATCACGATCGCGACGTCGATCTCGTCCGCGTCGGCACGGCCCGCGACACTCTGCACGAGCTCGCGCGGCCGATCGAGTTGAAGCGCCCCACTGACGCCGGCGAGGCCACCCGTGAGCGCCAGGGCGACGTCCCGGCCGGTACCGGGATCCCTGTTGAAGGAGGCCTTGTGCATCCCCGGCGCGTTCAGCAACGCGCCAAACAACAGAGCCAGCATCGCCACGACGAGCCCGTTGCCGGCAGACGAGTACCGCCGCCCGTCCTCAGTGCGGTTCCGTCGCCGCTTTTCAGAGACTTCGGGCGCCGGGGCTTCGTGGCGCTTGGGCGCCGCTTGCTCGCGCCGAGGTCGCTCGGGGGACGTCGCGCGGCGCTGCTGCCGCTCGCGCCGCTCCGACGAGGCCGTTGGCTGCTGCACTGGCGCAACAGGATCGACAACCTCCTCCCAGCCTCGTTCCGAGTCACCCTGGAGCGGCGGCAGGACGTGCTCGGCCGACTCCCGGATCGGGGGGAGCTTTGGGAGGTCGGGTGAGTCGTCGGATGCCATGCGAGCTGGGTGCTAGAAGCGGAAGTAGATGAATGGTGCCACGCCTTCGGGCCCGAGGGCGTTCGTCAGCATCAGGGCAAACGCAAGCACAACAGCCTGGCCGACGACCGGCAGGCGCCCAAAGCGATCCATGATCGCGTACGGGA
>JANOFZ010000313.1:0-5461 GCA_031413935.1 Thermoleophilia bacterium
TCAGCCCAATCGAGGCAAAGGTTGAATCTGGCATTCGGTTTTTACTCCTTGGATTGTGTTCGAGACCATCTACCCTCGAACTGCCTAATCCTCGAAGTTCCGAGCCTAGAGTCGAAAGAAGCTGATCTCCCGGGGCGGCACGACGCCGATTCCCTGTGGACAACAGTAGCAGTAGCTCCTCATTCGCCGCGAACACCGGTTCTCATCCTGGCGAGCGGGGGCGGCCCGGTACGCTGCGGGCATGGCTACGATTTCCTTTGCCCGCGGCGCCCCGGCCCCCGAGTGCCTCGACCCGACACTCATTGCCGACTGCGCGCGGGCAGCGCTCGAGCGTGATGGCACGACGATCCTCTCGTACGGAACCGGGGGTGGCTACGGCCCCTTGCGTGAGGTGCTCGCAGAGCAGCACAGCGTTGCGGCGAAACGCGTGTTCGTCACCACGGGTGGGCTGCAGGGGTTCGTCTTCTACGCCGCCGCTCAGCTCGCGCAGCGGCCTGGCCGCGTGCTCGTCGAGGCCCCGACGTACGATCGTCCGCTGAAGATCCTGGCACTTGACGGGGCGGATGTCGTGCCAATCGCGATGGACGACGAGGGCCTCGATCTCGACGCGCTCGAAGGAGAGCTGAAGCGCGGAGGCGACGTGTCGTTCCTCTACACGATCCCGACCTTCCAGAACCCGTCAGGGCGCACGATCGGCACCGAGCGGCGTCGACGGCTCGTCGAGATGGCAGCGCAGTACGACCTACCCATTCTCGAAGACGACCCGTACGGTCGCGTCCGCTACGACGGCGAGCCGGTTCCGTCGATCCATGAGCTGGAAGGAGGAGAGCGGGTCACGTTCACGTCCTCGTTCTCGAAGACCGTGGCGCCGGGCCTGCGCATCGGCTACTTCGTCGTTCCGGAGGAACTCGTGGCTGCCTACGACGATCGCGCGGTGTCGACGTACATCTCCCCGAGTCTCCTGCCGCAGGCGACCGTGTTCGAGCTCATCGACCGCGGCGCATTCGTGCCGAACCTCGATCGGGTGCGCGGGCTGCTCAAGGTGCGCAAGGACGCGATGCTCGGAGCCCTTGCAGCCGAGATGCCCGCCGGTACGAGCTGGAGCTCGCCGGAAGGCGGTTACTTCCTCTGGCTCGACTTCGCCGGTGACGTCGATGCGGCTGAGCTGCTGACGCGGGCAACAGGAGCGGGGGTCACCTTCGTGCGGGGCTCGGACTTCTTCCCGAACGCCTCGGCCGGTCGTTCGTCGGCGCGCCTCGCGTTCAGCTATGAGACGCCCGAGCGGATCGCCGAAGGTGTCGCACTCCTCGCCTCGCTGCTGTAACGCGGGGGAGGGGCGACTGCGAGGGACGTTCCGGCTCCCGGCTGAAGCCAGGAGCATCGGGTTCAGCGGCTTCGCCGCGCTGTTCCTTACGGCACGTCGCGGCGGCGCCTGCGACGATCGCGGACGTCATCGAAGAGCCAGCCTGCGAGAAAGCCGAGCCCGATCGCGAGGAGCAGGACGACGAAGAGCGACGCCTCCGTCTTGAAGAAGACGAAGTTGACCGCCACCGCGTTGCGGTTGGCGAGGACGAGGATCAGGACGTACACGACGATGACGCCGAGGATGATGCGCCGCGGAGTCCAGGGGCTTCCTCGTTTCGCCCCCTCGAGCGTGGGTTTCGTGGACACGCTCGTACGTTAGAGGGACGGGGAGACGACGAGCGGAGCTGTCGGCCGGATCACGAGTCGAGGCTGGCGCGGCGGCTGTAGCCGACCACCGACCGCGACGGCGCGGAAGGTGGGGCAGGGCGTCTCGCCCGGCAGTGCGCAGAGGCTCGCCCTGCGGAAGTAGCAGTCCTTGCATGTTGCTTTGGCCGGCATGTGGAGCATCCCCTGTCGTCGATCTGGTCCCTTTCGGGCAGGGGCCATTGTGGCCATCAGGTATCGGTCTCGCAAGAGGCCGGCGATGGAAAGTCCCGCAATTAGCGGGTGTTGTCCGTTGCGGCAAAGTCCTGCAAAGAAGCTACTTTCCCGACTCCGTCGCCAGTGCGGACAACGCCTGTTGAAAACTCGTGACCGGGATGATGCGAAGGTTCCCTGCATACCGCCGTGCCTCGGCTGCGTTTTCCCCAGCCGGGACGAGGAAGACGTCCGCTCCTGCCTTCCGCGCGCCGTACGTCTTCTGTTTCACGCCGCCGATCGACCCCACGCTTCCGTCGAGCCCGATTTCACCGGTCGCGACGACGCGTTTCCCGTGGTCGACGTTCGTACCGAGCTCCTGGAGGACATCGAGAGCGAACGGTAGTCCGGCAGATGGCCCGCCGACAGCTCCGAGATTGATATCGACCTTCAGGGGCAGCTTGATGTTCGCGTCCTGTGAGACGCGGATCCCGATGATCGCCTTCCCGGGGTCCCGCGGGGACTCGATCGTCCGCACGGTTACCGTCTTGACCGCTCCGTCGCGTTTGATCCGCAGGGCAATATCGTCGCCGGGGCGGACGTCGGCGAACGACTGGCGCAGTGCGATGGGGGTGAGAATCTTGGTGTCGCCGACGCCGACGATGACATCTCCCGAGCGGAGGATCCTCGCCGCCGGAACATCGGGTGCGACGCCGTCGACGAGCGCCCCTCTCGGCGTTGCCGACACGCGATAGCCGGCCTGCTTGAGCGCGACGGCGGCAGCGGTCTGTTCCGAACGGGCCATCTCGCGCTTGCCTTCCGCACGCCTGTCCTCGAACGACGATCCGGGCGGTACGACCTCCTCGCGCGATACAAGAGAGGCACCATCGGGGCGGGCGAACGGCAGCAGCGATTCGAACCAGGTCGCGGCGCGCACGTTGACGTCGACGTAGTAGATCGCCCCGCCGTCCTCCCCGCCGGAGCGCTCACCCTCGACCTTGACCTTGTCGCCCACCGGCGTGGCCCTGTTGGGGACGTAGAGGTAGTCGCCCGACGGGGCGAACCAGGCGAATGCGAGAGCAGCCGCGGCCACGGTTGCAACGCTCCAGAGGAGCCAGGAAACCCGTGTCTTCGGCACGCCTTAATACAGTCCGTTCAGCATGCCGCCGTCGACCGGCACGACCGCACCACTGATGTACGCGGCCTGCTCGGAGGCGAGAAAGCAGACGGTTGCCGCAATCTCTGCGGGCGCGCCGATGCGTCGCGCCGGGATCAGCGCGAGGGCCTCGGGTGGAGGACCGTCGGGGCCGTAGAGAGCATGGAGCCTCTCCGTATCGATGCGACCCGGGGCAATCGTGTTGACGGTGATTCCGTCCGGTCCGAGCTCGCGTGCGAGCGTCTTCAGCCAGCCGACGACGCCAGGCCGGACGGCGTTCGAGAGCGCCAGGTTCGCGATCGGCTCCTTCACCGATGTCGACTCGATCGCCACGATGCGTCCGCGCCCGCTCGTGCGGAGATGCGGAAGGCAGAGTCCGACGAGGCGGACGTGGGGGACGAGCAAGAGCTCGACCGCGGCAGTGATATCGGCCGCGGTGACTGCCGCTGCAGGGCCGGGAGGCGGGCCGCCACCGTTCAGAACGACGATGTCGATCCCGCCGAAGACACCGAGAGTCTCGGCGACGAGCCGCTCGAGGTCGGCTTCGCTCGTCAGGTCGCCTGCTATCGCGTGCCCGCCGATCCTCGCCGCTTCGCGCTCGATCACGTCGGCGCGCCGCGCGAACATCGCGACGTTCGCGCCTTCGGAGGCGAGCCCCTCGGCGATCGCGAGGCCCATCCCCTGGGAGGCTCCGAGCACGATTGCGGTTCGCCCGCTGAGGCCGAGATCCATCGGCCGGGAAGCCTACCCGGCAGGACTGTTCAGGATTCGCAAAGCCGAAAAGCGCCGCGCATCAGCACTTCTTGAGCACCCCCACGACCTCGCGCACCGCGGCGGCAGAGGCCCGCAGCATCTTCTTCTCGTCTGCTGTCAGCCGGAGCTTCACGATCTCCTCCACGCCCTCCGACCCGAGCCTGACGGGAACGCCCATGTAGAGGCCGCTGACGCCGTACTCGCCCTCGAGGAACGCGGTGCAGGGCAGCACGCGCTTCTCGTCGAGGCAGATGGCGTCGACCATCTGCGCTGCTGCAGCGCCCGGTGCGTACCACGCCGAGGTACCGAGAAGGTTGACGACCTCGCCGCCGCCCTTGCGCGTGCGGTCGACCATCTTCGCGATACGACCCTTCGGCGCGAGTTGCTCGAGCGGCACGCCGCCGACCGTCGTTGCGGAGACGACGGGAACCATCTGGTCGCCGTGACCGCCGAGCACCATGGCCGTGACGTCCTTCACCGACATCCCGGTCTCCCACGCGATCGATGCGGCGAAGCGGGCAGTGTCGAGGATCCCGGCCATGCCGACGACGCGCTCCTTGGGGAACTTCGAGACGGCCTTCGCGACGTGACACATCGCGTCGAGCGGATTCGAGACCACGACGATGATCGACTTTGGTGATCGCTTGACGATCTCCCCCGTCACCGAGCCGACGATCGCCTCGTTCGTCGCGACGAGGTCGTCACGGCTCATCCCGGGCCTCCGGGGCAGGCCGGCGGTGATCACGACGACGTCGGATCCGGACGTCTCGTCGTAGCCGTTCGAGCCGACTACGTTCGGCTCGTACCCGAGAACGGATCCGGCCTGATTGATGTCGAGGGCTTTCCCCTGGGGAAAGTTCGGCTTGATGTCGACGAGGACGATGTCGGCGTAGTCGCGCCGGGCGAGCTCCTGGGCGCAGGTCGCGCCGACGTTTCCCGCTCCGACGACGGTGACTTTCTTTCTCACTGGTTCGCTCCTTGGTGTCTGGACGCCCTAGATGATTGATTCCGAATTGTTGCACTCGCGGATGGGGGCCTGAACACATCGCATCGTGGCCGTCTCGATCAGCATCAAGGCAACCAGCCTTAACGCAGATCGAGCCGACCATGCTGCTCGGTTCAGGCCCTCCCCGACAAGCACGCCAATTCGGAATCCATCATCTAGCGGGCGGCGAGCTTGTCGATGATTGCGTCGGCATACTCGGAGGTACCGACAGCGGTCGGGTCGTCTCTCGAGGGCTTCAGGTCGTACGTGACCCTGTCACCCTCCGCGATCACGGCCGCGACGGCATTCTCGAGGCGGGTCGCTGCCTCCGTCTCGCCGAGGTGGTCGAGCATCAGCTTGCCGGAGAGGATCATCGCCGTCGGGTTCACCCTGTTCAGCCCCTTGTACTTCGGTGCCGACCCGTGTGTCGCCTCGAAGACGGCGGCGTCGGGGCCGATGTTGCCACCGGGTGCGACGCCGAGCCCGCCGACGAGCCCTGCCGTGAGATCGCTGATGATGTCGCCGTAGAGGTTCGGCAGGACGAGGACGTCGAACTCCTCGGGCCGCTGCACGAGTCCCATGCAGAGTGCGTCGACGAGCGTCTCCCACGCCTCGATTTCGGGGTAGTCCTCGGCCACCTCGCGAAAGACCGCGAGGAACAACCCGTCGGTGAACTTCATGATGTT
>JANOFZ010000314.1:0-5771 GCA_031413935.1 Thermoleophilia bacterium
GACGAGCGTGGCGTCGAAACGGTGTACGACACCTGGCAGGACCTTCTCGATGACGAGCGAGTCGAGATTCTCGACATCGCGTATCCGCCAGACCAGCAGCTCGGGATCATCCGCGAGGCGGTCAAGCGACCGCACATCAAGGGGATCCTCGCGCAGAAGCCTGTCGCGTTCACGCTCGACGAGGCCGTCGAGATGGTGCGGCTGTGCGACGAGGCCGGCATCAAGCTCGGCGTCAACCACAACATGCGCTACGACCAGTCGATGCGGGGACTCAAGTCGCTCCTCGACGCGGGCGAGCTCGGCGAGCCGATCGTCGCCGAGATCGTGATGAACGCCCGGCCACACTGGCAGGGGTTCCTCCAGGGCTACGGCCGGATCGCGTTGCTCAACATGTCGATCCACCACCTCGACGCCTTCCGCTTCCAGTTCGGCGACCCCGAGCGGATCTTCGTCTCGGTCCGGGATGACCCGAGCCAGGACTTCCCGCACAAGGATGGGAGCGCGTTCTACATCCTCGAATACGCCAACGGGCTGCGGGCGATCGGTCTCGACAATTGCTACACGTGGGCCGATCACAACATCCAGTGGCGGGTCGAGGGAACGGAAGGGATTGCCAAGGGCACCATCGGCTGGCCTGACTACCCGGACGGCAGCCCTTCGACGTTGATGTGGACGACTCGTGCTCGTGAGGGCAGTTGGGAGCGTCCGAGCTGGGACGAGCAGTGGTTCCCGCAGGCGTTCAAGGGCACGATGGGCCAGCTGATGCGGGCGATCCAGGAGGACGCCGAGCCGGCTATCTCGGGGCGGACGACGATCGGCACGATGGTGCTGGTCGAGGCTGCGTACCGCTCGGCCGACGAGGGCAGGTCAGTGTCGTTGAGCGAGATCGTGCCCTCCGGGGCGGGTCGGTGAGCAACGGGTCGTTCTCGCTGGACGGCCGGGTTGCGATCGTGACGGGCGCTGGCGGCGGGCTGGGCGAGGGCATCTGTTCCTCGCTCGCCGCCGCCGGCGCAGCCGTCGTGTGTGCCGACCTGAATGCCGATGCTGCCGAGGCGCGTGCGTCTGTGATCCGGGACGCGGGTGCGACAGCGCTCGCGGTCACCGTCGACGTGACGGATCGCGTGGCCGTGGCGGCGATGACCGAAAGGGTCGTCGCCGAGCTCGGCAGCCTCGACATCCTCGTCAACAATGCAGCGATCTATCCGCGTCGAGCCTGGACCGAGATCTCCGAGGAGGAGTGGGATTCCGTCCTCGCGGTCAATCTCAAGGGCTACTTCCTCTGTGCTCGCGCTGCGTTCCCACACCTCCAGGCGAGCGGCCACGGAAGGATCGTGAACGTCGCCTCGATCACCGCCTTCATCGGCCTCTCCCACCTGCTCGACTACGTCTCGTCGAAGGGAGCGGTGATCTCGTTCACGCGGGCGCTCGCCCGCGAGGTCGGGGTCGAGGGCGTGACGGTGAATGCGATCTCTCCGGGTGCGTTCCCGACGGACGCCGAGAAGATCCACCCTGATCCCGAGGGGTACACCCGCTGGATTCTCGAACAGCAGAGCCTGAAACGGAGAGGAACGCCTGACGACATTGGTAACCTCGCCGTCTTCCTCGCCGGCGACGCCTCGTCGTTCATCACGGGTCAGGTGATCGAGATCGACGGTGGCTGGTTCATGCATTGAGCTGGCCGCGCGCCATCACGTCTGCGTCGCTGCAGTAGAGGCCGATGGGCGCGCCGATTACGGCTGCTCTCGCGGGGACATGGCCGCCGCGGACGTCACTTCGACGGCGCCGCCCGAGCGGCAACGGCGTCCCGCTCGCTCGGTTCGACCGACACGATAGGCTCCGGGGGCCCACTCATGGGCTCGGCCGGAGAACGCCGGACGTCGACGGTGAATAGCACCGAGGAGTGCACAGTGGATGTATCGCACAAATGCTCGACGCCCGCGGTCATACCGGATCCGGACACGTGTAGCCGGCGCTCGCCCTCGATTCGGCAGCGGGGATGACCGACCTCGAAGGCGAGATCGCGGTCGTCGTCGGTGCCAGCCAGGGGATCGGCGAGGCAATCGCTCAGACCCTCGCAGCGGCCGGAGCGCGAGTCGTGGCTACGTCGCGCGATGGCGCGACGGCAGAGCACCTGGCGGCTTCCCTCGGCGAGGATCACCTGGGGCTGGCGCTCGATGTCCGGTCGACGGAGTCGGTCGACGCGGCGGCTGCGTCCGTCCTCGAGTCGCTCGGGACACCGTCGATCCTCGTCAATAATGCGGGTGTCAACCACATCGGCCCGGCCGAATCGTTCACCGACGAGGAGTGGGCTGCTGTCATCGACGTGAACCTCACGGGCGTCTTCCGTTGTTGTCGCGCGTTCGGTCAGATGATGCTCACAGCGGGCCGCGGATCGATCGTCAACATCTCGTCGCTGAGCGCGACGATGGGGCTGCCCGGCCGGGCACCGTACGCAGCGAGCAAGGCGGGTATCGTCGGGCTCACCCACACGCTGGGGGCGGAATGGGCGGGGCGCGGCGTTCGCGTCAACGCCATCCTTCCCGGCCCCGTGCTCACGCCGATGGTTGCCGACGGGATCGCCCGCGGTGTCCTCGACGAACGCGAGATCGCAGAACGTACGCCGGCAGGGCGGCTGGGAATGCCGGAGGACGTCGCCGGCGCCGTCCTGCTGCTCTGCCTCCCAGCGGCCGGCTTCATCACGGCGCAGACGCTAGTCGTCGACGGCGGGTACACGAAGTACGCCTCGGCGCACGGTTCTTCCGAGATCGTCACCAGGGTGGCTTCCGCTCCCGGAAAGGGCGACTGATGCCTAACCTCTTTGGCCGCGATGTCAGCCGCGCGGAACTGCTGCGGCGGGTCGGACGACTCGACCAGGTCGCAGGTGTCCGGCTGCTCACACTCGGCGACGCAGGCGCGCGCGGCGTACGCGTGCTCGAGTTCCGCACCGGCAGCGGGTTCACCTTCGACGTTCTCGTCGACCGCGCCTTCGACATCGGTCGTTGTGAGCTACGTGGGGTGCCGCTCGCGTGGCAGTCGGCGGTCGGGGTCGAGGGGCCCTGGTACTACGAGCCAGAGGGACTGGGATTCTTCCGGGGCTTCGGAGGCGGGCTGCTGACGACCTGTGGCATCGACCACGCACTGTTCATGGCAGAGGACACGGCGGCGCAGTACCACTACCCTCCCAAGCAGACGGAGACGTTCGGCCTGCACGGTCGTGTGTCGAACAGGCCGGCTCGCCTCGTGGGATACGGTGAGCGCTGGGACGGAGACGCGTGCACGCTCTGGGCCGAGGGAGAGACGCTGCAGGCGACCGTATTCGGGGAGCAGCTCATGCTCCGGCGCCGCATCGAGGCCATCGTCGGTGAATCGTGCCTACGTATCCACGACGTCGTCGAGAACGTCGGGCACGATCTGACCCCACACATGCTCCTCTATCACGTCAACGCTGGCTTTCCGGTCGTCGACGAGGACTCCGAGCTCCTCGTCACCGCCTCGGGGGTCACGGCGCGGGGTGACCATCCGGTCGACGGGTACCGCACGATGGCGGCACCCGAGGCAGGATTCGTCGAGCAGGTGTTCGAGCACGGCCTGATCGCCGATTCCGACGGTCTTTCATCCGCTGCGATCGTCAACCGACGGCTCGGCGTGGGGGTGTACGAGGTCTTTCGGCAGGCGCAGCTGCCGCACCACTTCGTCTGGCGCACGCTGGGTGAGGGAACCTACGTCGTCGGGATCGAGCCGAGCACCAACCGCACGGCCGGCCGACTCGATGCGCGTGAGCGGGGTGAGCTGATCGAGCTCGCGGCAGGCGAGAGTCGCAGCTATGACCTCGAGCTCGGCGCCCTCAACGGGGCGACGGAGATCGACGACTTCGCCGCTCGCGTTGCCGATGTCAACGGGCTTTCGCTCAACGAATGAAGGGCTCGATGTAGCGCAGTGACTGCCGGAGGGCCCGCTCGCGGCCGTCCTGCCCGTACTCGTAAGCTCGGTCCTCGACCTCGATCACGACGGGGCCGCGGTAGCCGACATCCGTGAGCGCGGCGAAGAACGCTCCCCAGTCGACATCGCCGAGCCCCGGCAGCTTCGGATCGTGCCAGCCGAGCCCGAGGATGCCGTGCTCGTACAGTCGGTCGGGTGAGACGCGCTCGTCCTTTACGTGAACGTGAAGCAGCCGGTCGCCGAACTCCCGGATCGCGCGGGCGTAGTCGATGCCCTGCCAGATGAGATGGGACGGGTCGAAGTTGAGTCCGAACGACGCGCTCGGGATCACCTCGAACATCTGCCGCCACACCGCCGGGGAGACGGCCAGGTTCTTGCCACCCGGCCATTCGTCGCCCGAGAACAGCATCGGGCAGTTCTCGATCGCAATCTTGACGCCCACTCGCTCGGCGTGCTCGACGAGGGGTGGCCAGACCTCCTCGAACAGCGCCAGGTTCTCCTCAACCGATCGCGTGTGGTCTCTACCGACGAACGTCGTCACGAGACCGACGTCGAGAAGGGCGGACGCGTCGATCACGGCGCGGAGGTGGTTCGCGTACACCTCCCGCTCTGCCGGGTCGGCGACGAGCGGATTTGGGTAGTAGCCGAGTGACGAGAGCCCGACCCCGGTCTCTTCGCACAACGACCGCACAGTCGCAGCCTGCTCGGCCCCGAAATCGACCACATCGATATGCGTGACGCCTGCGTAGCGTCTCTCGGCCTTGCCCAGAGGCCAGCACATCGGCTCGACGACGTCGAACCCCGTTTCGGCGGCGAACGCAAGCACGTCCTCGAAGGGGAGGTCGTGGGTGATGGCAGTGACGAACCCGATCTTCACAGGAGTGCTCCCTTCGCTCATGGTGACGACTGCGGTCATGCTACGCCGCTGCGCCGGTATCAGCGCAGGAGTGGGCTGCCGCCTCCTGATTTCGAGATCGAGAAACCGCCGTCGACGGGAATCACAGCGCCGGTCACGAATGACGCCGCGTCGGATGCGAGAAATGCGCACACGTCTGCCACATCCTCGGGCTCCGGAGCCCGTCCCGCCGGTGTCGACTCGACGAAGCGTTCGTCGCTGACGAAACCCGGAGCGACGACGTTCGCCGTAACGCCCTCTGCGGCAAGCTCGATCGCTGCCACCTGGGCGAGCGTGTGGAAGAACGCTCCTGCCGTGGCAGCGAGGCATGCTCCCTGCACGGGCCGCAGCGCCGCGGCGGTCGAGACGAAGATCAGGCGTCCGGGTTGCCCTTGCTCGACGCAGGCGCCCGCGGCATCGCGCGCGGCGCGGAACGCCTCTCGGATGCCCGCGACGGTCTCCGTCCAGTCTTCCTGGGTGATGTCGAGAAAGGATCCCACGTGATGCTCGCCCGTCCCAGCGATCAACGTGTGGTCGTCGCCGACACCGGCAAGTGCCGCTGCAAGAGGATCGGGAAGCCCGACGACACGCGCCATCAGAACTTCCCCACGACGAAGCCGCCGTCGACCCGGAGGAACTCGCCGGTCACGTACTCGGCCTCCGGGGAGCACAGGTATACGACCGCGTAGCCCTGCTCGATTGCCTCGGACGCACGTGGGATCGGGATCAGCTGCAACGTCGCCTCCTCGTCTGCCTTCGTCTGCAGCCCGGGCGAGTTGTCGTTGAGCTGGGACTTCACCCAACCCGGGCCGATGTGATTGACGGTGATTCCGAACTGCCCCAGCTCGATCGCCATCGTCTCCGCCATGGCTCGAAGCGCCTGCTTCGTCGATCCGTAGATCGCCATCGAGGGAAAGCCCATCTGCACGTGCACGGA
>JANOFZ010000315.1:0-8947 GCA_031413935.1 Thermoleophilia bacterium
TGAAGAGGCGCGAGAAGTCAGGTTCAGCGATCGTTGCGGTGACGAGGGTCGACCCGTCGGCCTGCCGGGCGACAACGATGATCGGGTCGCCTGCGGGGAACAGGCTGATCATGGCCGACGCCCACGGCCGCCGGGCAACGCCCTGGACGAGAAAGAAGTGCGCCGAGATGGGGCTCTTCACGGGACCCAGGTCGAGTAGTCGGGCAGAAACGTCGATGGGGCTGGCAACCACGACGTTGTCGGCAACGACGCTGTTGCCGTCGCGGGTCCGAATCGCGTACTGACCCGACCTCGACAGGACCTCCGTCACCGAGTCGAGGAGGAGAGCATCCTCGAAGCCGTCCGTCAGGACGTCGAAGCGAAACGTGTACTCGAAAACAGGGATGACAAAGCCGAGAGCTCCTACCAGCAGGGTGAAGGCCGTCAGTTTGTCCGGGGACGTGAACGTCGTTGCCCGGACGGCGGGTGTGAGGTGCGAGCGAGTGATCTCCTCGATCCGGTGCCGCTCGATGAACCGGGACGCCGGCTCGTGATAGAGGCCCCACAACACCGGATCCGCCCGGAGCGCCTCGGCCTGCGACACGAGCAGGCACTCCTGCTTGAAGGCATCGTAGTGACGGCGGAACCGCCGCATGAGGCGGAGGAAGCGGATCGTCTGCGGAAGATGCAGGAGCAGTGGCAGGTCGGAGCGCGTGAACGACCCGTCCGGCCGGCCACGCAGGAGACTCCGACGCTGGATCGGCCTGCCCCGGTCGGCGAAACGGTTGACGTGGGTGTAGTCGCTCCTCACGTAGTAGGCGCCGAGGTTGACTCTTCCATCCCTGGACGGCCGGATCCTGCCGCCGATGTTCTCCGTGATCAGAAGGAACGAGCGTCCCTCGTCGTGGAGTCGGCGGGCGCAGGCCAGGCCAGCGATGCCGCCGCCGATGATCACCGTCTCAACCCTCCTCGGGGCATCCGTCCTCTTTGCTCCTCGCGTGGGTTCCCGCGGCGGCTGCGACATGAGGCACAACGTAGAGCGCCGCGTCGAGTCCTGCAATGACGTTCTGAATCGCAGGTGTATACGATCGCCGGATACGGGTGTCGCACTGTGTCTGTCCTGCACGAATCGCACGTCGGTGATCTCTTCGAGGAGGCCGTGTTCCCCGTTCAACACCTACGATTCGGCCTGGCTGTGAATTTCGGTGACGTCGTGAGGCTCTGTGCCCGAGTCCTGACGCACATGATTCCGATCATGACCACCCGCACGATCACGACCATCCGCACGACGATGGACTCGGTCACGGTGGCCACGGTCACTCGCACGGACTCATCGACCCCTCGATCGTTCGCTCGCGTGAGGGCGTCAAGGCCGTCTCGATCTCGCTCGCGATCCTTCTCGGCACTGCGCTCGTTCAGGCGACGATCTTCACGGTCACTGGCAGCGTCGCACTGCTTGCCGATCTGATTCACAATTTCGGCGACGCTCTGACCGCGATCCCGCTCGGGATCGCATTCTTCCTGCGCTCGTTCCGCGGCGAGAAAATCGCAGGACTCGCGGTTGTTGCCGCAATTCTGATCAGCGCCCTCGTAGCGCTCTACGAGACGATCCAGCGGCTGATCAACCCCGAGGAGCTGACCTATCTGTGGGCGCTCGCGGCAGCAGGGTTGGTCGGCTTCATCGGAAACGAGATCGCCGCGCAAGTGCGGCTGCGTGCTGGCCGGCGGCTCGCGAGCCTGGCGCTCGTCGCAGACGGCAACCATGCCCGCGTCGACGGGTATGTCTCACTCGGGGTGATCGCGAGCGCCCTCCTCGTCGGGCTCGGTGTCCCGCGTGCCGACCCGGTCGTCGGCCTCGCGATCACACTCGTGATCCTGAAGATCACCTGGGATTCCTGGAAGACGATCCGAGCAACGGAGCCCGGCGAGCCGCTTCGAGATCACTGAGTCCGGCCGCCTATTGGTGCCGCGGCCTGCACCCCGGGCAACCGTCCCGACTGCTTCACCGTGAGGCGACGAGGACGCTCGAGCCGAAGCGCTCGAACAAGACCGTCGCCTTCACTCGATCTTCACGCGGCCTGCCTACTCTGCGCCTTCCGCGGACCGAGATCCGGAACATACGAACGAAGGAGCGGCAGGGTGCGCAAACAGTCGATTGTTGTGGCGGGAGGAGTTCTGGCTGCCGTCGTTACCGTCGTGGTTGCGACGACGGTGTTCATGGGATCGGGCGACGACCAGATGACAATGGGCGATGGCCAGACGATGGCCGTGTCCGACATGCCTGAAAGCTCCGCGGGCGCGGGCCCGTTCGACCAGGCGTTCATCGACGCGATGGTTCCCCACCACCGCTCGGCAATCGCGATGGCCAATGCAGCCCTCGAGGCCGGCCTCCAGGCGCCTGAACTGCGTACGATCGCCCAGGCGATCGTGGATACGCAACAGGGCGAGATCGACCGCATGATCGACTGGCGGCAACAGTGGTACAGCTCGGCGGAGCTCGACCCGGCCGCCGGTGCGGCGCTCGGCATGTCGATGGACGAGATGGGGATGGGGGGTGACCCGGAGATGCTGATGCACTCGAACAACGTGGACGCGGACTTCGCGTCAATGATGATCGTTCACCACGAAGGTGCGATCGCCATGGCGCAGATGGCGTCAGAGCGCGCGGAGCGGCAGGAGATCACCACGCTCGCGCAGGCGATCATCACCGCGCAGCAGAACGAGATCACGACGATGAAACGTTTCGCGGGCTAGAGCCCGACTGCCCGCTGCCCAAGCAGCCTCCATTTTGCTGCATATTCGCTGACAGACCACCGCAGCCGTGTTCCGGTAAGAGGGTCGTTGACGAGGATCATGCCGTTGCTGACACCCGTGAGAACGACTGCATGCTCCCCAAGGTTGACGCTGATCAGTCGCCCGGCCGGAGTGCGCCAGCGCCGGTACGGTCCCTCGCTGAGCCCGATCCATGACAGCACGGGGCGCCCTTGGCGAAGGCGCGAGACGATGTCGGTCACATCGCGTCTGCTGAGATCGTCAAGGTGGACGCGGTACCGGGCGGCCAGCTGCCTGATCGGGCCCTGATAGACGCCGAACCCGCCCGCGACGCCACCTCCTTCGGCACGCCCGACAAACCCTTCGTCCGGCGCACCCCAGATCCACGTTCCGTCCGGCGAGATGATCGGGTCGAGAGGGCCGCTGCGACGCAACTCACGCTGCAGCCTCCGCTGGTCGACGCGTACGCCGACTGAAGCAAGCACCATCGCGAGTGCAGCCGTCTCGCAGTTGTTGCGGAATACCTGCTTGACGAGCGGAACAGGTCCTACTTTGACACGCGAAGCCGATCCCACAGAACTTGGAGTGAAGGCTGCAGCCTGCGCCCCCTGCCCTACCTTCGCATGCCCTGCGAGAAACAGCGGCGTTACGACCGCGATGAGGAGCAGCGCTCGCCGCGTCACGCGACACCCTCTCGGGGCCGACGCGCGTACGCGATTCCGGCTTCGTTCTCGATCATCTCGACATGGACATCGACGAACCGGCGCGCCTCGAGGAGATGCTGCCACCGCTCCGGCGAACTCGGGTGCTCCCAGCGCCGCGTTGCGACGCGGCCGGCATTCCGTGCAATGCGCACAATGCCTGACGGCCCCTTGCGCACAATTGCGCCCACCTTCGCGGCGATGATTCGTCGATCCGAAGCACGAAGTGACAGGCCGAACATCATGTCCAGGATGACAAGACGGCCTCCCGGCCGGAGAATGCGTCTCGCTTCGGCGAGGGCCAACTCCTTCCCGCCGTCGTCCAGGTGATGGAACGCGTAACTCGAGACGACGACGTCCGCGACGCCGTCTGAGATCCCGACCTCACGGAGGTCGGCGTGGACATACCCGATGCCATCGAGACCAGCGGCGACGGCGTGCGCTGTGATCCGGTCGAGCATTGGCTGGCTGTAGTCGACCGCGATTACCTCGAGCGCCGTTCTCGCCGCGGCGAGGGTCAGCAGACCCGTCCCTGCGCCGAGGTCGACAACTCGTTCGCCCGGCTCGATGGCGGCTCGATCGAGGGCGCGTGTGGCAAGCCGCTCGAAGACGGGCGATGAGGCCACGCCCTCCCAGGCTTCGACGCGGCCGTCCCAGGGGGTTGCCGCGGGAAGGCGGCCCGAGATCGGTGGTGTGACTGACGAAAGAGCGTTGTGAGTGCTCGACATGAAGATCTCCCTTCAATCGGATGAGGTGCGTGCACGGACGTCCCCTACGGACAGGGGGCATCGCAACTCAGAGCCGGAGTGGGAGAGATCCCGAGCAACCGAAGCCGGCGGGAACACCATGCCATCGGGCACGGCGGGGTGGCGCTCGGGCAGCTTCCGCTTCCGTTGTCGACCTGGTCTCCGGCGTCGCCGGTCGCGGCACGACGACACGGAGAAGCGCCAACATGATGCCAACACAGAGGGCGCCGAGGTCGACGCCGGTCGACTCACTTCCCTCGTGAAGCATCATCAATGCGATCATGAGCAGCAGCACGATGATCAACAGCGGGCCGAGAACCGGATGTCTTCGGCCCCTGTCGATCTGCTGGCGGAGGCGAATCATTGCGCTGCACGGTAAAGCACATCCCGGTGGTCACCGCGCAGTCCCTTCACGCCCCCTTCATAGGTGTGTGCGAGCGTCCCGGTCGATGAGCGGAATGAATAAAAGAGTCGTCGTTGTGGACGATGACCAGTCGGTGCAGGAAGTTACACGCGCCTATCTGGAGCGCGATGGGTACCTCGTGTACGTCGCCGGAACAGCTGACGAGGGACTTGCGCTGGCTGAACGCCTGAAGCCAGCGCTCATCGTCCTCGATCTGATGCTGCCGGATCGGAGCGGCGAGGAGGTCTGCCGTGAGATCCGTGCCCGCTCCGACGTTCCGATCCTGATGCTGACGGCAAAAGCGGCCGAAGAGGAGCGGATCACCGGGTTGGCGATCGGCGCTGATGACTATCTGACGAAGCCGTTCTCGCCCCGGGAGCTCGTCGGCCGGGTACGAGCGATTCTGCGGCGCACGCAACCCGATATGCCGCTCGTGGAACTGGTCTCGTTCGATGACGGCGCTCTCCAGATCGACACCGTGCAACATGTCGTGCGGCGTGACGGCGTGCCCGTCGAGCTGACGCCGAACGAGTACAAGCTCCTGCAGACGCTCGCGCGCTATCCGGGGCGGGTGTACTCGCGCTTCGAGCTGATCAACCACGTCCAGGGCTACGACTACGAGGGCTACGAGCGCACGATCGACGCGCACGTGAAGAACCTGCGCAAGAAGATCGAACCGGATCCGAAGCACCCGCGTTACGTCGAGACGGTCTTCGGCGTGGGGTACCGTCTGTGCAGGGAATGAGACGTCTCGCCCGTCTTGGTCTGCGGGCACGGCTAGCGATCGCCCTCGTGAGCGTCGCCGTGCTCACGGTCGCCTTTGCGACACTACTCGCGAACCGCGGGCTCGAGACGCTCGTCACCGACGCCGCGCAGGCCCGGCTGCAGCGGTCGGCCACGCACATGGCGGATATCGCAGCTGCCGTCTACGCGGAAGGAGGCGGCTGGTCACCGCAGGCCCGTATGACCCTGGAACACCTGGCCGAGTTGGACGATCTGCGATTTACGATCAGTGACAATGGCACTCGCTTCGGCTCCGAGGTCACGGGCGCGGCGAGTGTAAGTTCGCCGATCACCCTGGGGGGTCGCAAGATCGGCATCATCGAAGTCGCGCAGATCGGTGACGGCTTGCTGACACCGGAAGAGCAGCATCTCCAGCATGCGCTCGACCGGCTGCACCTCGCTGCCGGAGCAGCTTCGGTGATCGCGGCCCTGCTGCTTGCGTTCGTTCTTGCGGAAACGCTCTCCCGTCCGCTTCGGCGGATTCGCCTGGCAGCCGATCGGATCGGAGAAGGCGACCTCACGACGCGCGTCGATCCCGCAGGCGATCCCGAAATTCGCGCCGTCGGGCTCGCACTGAACCGGCTTGCGGAGACCCTCGAGCGCGAGGAGGAGATCCGCAAGCAGACCGTCGCGGATCTCGCCCACGAGTTGCGGACGCCGGTGAACGGGCTTCTCTCCCGGATCGAGGCGGCCCAGGACGGAGTCATCACCGGGCCTGAGAACCTTGCCGCGATGCACGATGAAACGCTCAGACTCACGCGGCTTCTCGAAGATCTCTCCCGTCTTTCCGACGCCGAGCAACCGGGCCTCTTGCTCGAGAAGCGTGTTGTCAACCTGGCCGAGGTGGCCTCCGGATCGGCGGCGTCGTTCGCCCTGCGCTTCGCCGACGCCGGCATCGCTCTGCACCTCGAGTCCGAGCCCGTGTGGGTCGATGGCAATGCCGACCGACTCGACCAGGTCGTCTCGAACATCCTTTCGAACGCGCTCCGCTACACGGGTAGTGGCGGTGCCGTAAACGTGCGAGTAGCTCGAGTCGGTCAGGATGCGATTCTCGAGGTCGCAGACACGGGTCCCGGCATCGCTCCCGACGATCTGCAACACATCTTCATGCGCTTCTGGCGCGGTGACCGATCGCGCTCGCCGGCGACGGGAGGGACAGGAATCGGGCTCGCGATCGTGCGCGAGCTGGTACGCGCGCACGGCGGGACGATGGACGTCGACAGCTCGCTCGGCACAGGCGCCACCTTCCGCGTGACGCTCCCTGCCGTCGAACGACCTTCAACCCGGATCTCGTCCGCCGCAGAGCAGTGGTCCGTCCGAACCTGACGTCGAGTAGCACCACGGACCGATCGCTCAGCCTGGGGCAGTCTCCTGCAACCGCAAACCGCGTCGTCGCAAGCCCGGCAAGGTACCCATCGACTCGTCGCCTTTCTGCCATGCGGATCCCTCTAACCCACCACCCCGGTACGCTCGTCGTCGAGTGATGCACAACCATCGAGAGCAGGCTCAGGCTGGCGCCAACGCATCCGGCGTCGTGCCCGCGACGAGGCGCGGACAGCTTCGCCGCGCGGGTGAGATCGCCACCATCCTGTGGGCGAGTGGGTTCCGCTGGCTCGTCGACGCGGCTGGGCTCGAGAGCTGCGTCTCGCTCAGTTGTCGGCTCGTCTGTTCTTCGGGATTGCGCGAGTGCGACCATCACGTCGCGATGGACGTGCCGCTGCCCGAGCGGCTGAGGGTCGTGCTCGAGCGTCTCGGCCCCACCTTCGTCAAGGCGGGGCAGATGCTTGCGATGCGACCCGACTACGTGCCGCTCGAGTACGCCGAGGCGCTGGGCTCGCTCTACGACTCCGTCGCACCCTTTTCCGCCGCCGAGGCAGAGCGTCTGATCGAACAGGAGCTTGGAGCTCCCCTAACGCGCCTCTTCGCCGAGTTCGATCCGGAGCCCATTGGCGCCGCTTCGCTCTCTCAGGTCCACCGGGCGTTGCTTCCTGACGGTCGGGTCGTCGCCGTCAAGGTGCAGCGATCCGGCATCGCCCAACAGGTGGAGAACGATCTCGAGCTCGTTGCGTTCCTGGCCCGACGGCTCGAGAGCCGACGTGGAGCCAGCCTGTCATTCCGGCCCACCGTCGCCGCCGCAGAGTTCGCAGTCTACACCCATCGCGAGCTCGATTTTCGGCTCGAGGCCAAGACGGCGCAGCGCGTGCGGGAGCTCTTCGCCGACGACCCGACAGTGTTCATTCCGGGCGTCGACTGGGAACGCACGACCCGGCGGGTTCTGACAATGGATATCGTCGAGGGCGCCCGTCCTGCCCCAGCCGCCGAACTCGAGCGTCAGGGCCTTAATCCAAGTGCGTTACTCGACGCTGGAGCGCGGGCGATCTTCCGCCAGGTCTTCGAGTTCGGGCTCTTCCACGCCGACCCCCACCCCGGCAACGTGCTCCTGCTCCCCGGCGACCGCGTCGCCTTCCTCGACTTCGGCATGTTCGGCCGGTTGACCCCGCGCGAGCGCCGCCGGATGGCATTCGTCTTCTGGGCACTCGTCGAGGGCGACTACGAGCAGGTTGCCGAGCAGCTGCTCCGCCTTGCCACCCTCGCACCAGGCGCAGACCCCGACGGCTTCCGCACGGCGCTCGGCGACCTCGTCGGCGAATGGTACGGATCCAACTCCACTCGCTTCTCGATCGCGCGGCTCCTGCTCCGAGAGCTCGCGCTCGGCGGTCAATACGGCGTCCTCTTCCCCCGCCAGCTCATGCTGCTCTCCCGCGCGCTTGTCACCATCGAGTCGACTGCGAACGTGATCAACCCGGAGCTGACTCTCGCCGACCTAGCTCGCCCTTACCTGCCCGAGCTTCGGCGCTCGCTGCTGCTCGACCCGCACACCCTCGAGGAGGCGTGGAAGCGTAACCGCTTCGACTACCTCGAGCTCGCGCTCGAGCTGCCCGATCTGCTGCCCGAGCTCGTTGCGCATATGCGGGGTGGCGCGACCGACGGTGTCGCACCCGTCCCGCCGGCTCCACGCCGCCTCGCGCTCGCGGGCGCGTTCGTCGCCGGCCTCGCCGGCGGACTCGTCGGCGCGGCGCTCAGCCTTGGCCGGAGGCAGCGATGACCGAACCCCAGAACGGCGCCGGGGGTACCAAGAAGGTCTCCGGCCCCCTCGCGGGCGACGAGCTCGACCTGATCGACGCCTACTGGCGCGCTGCGAACTACCTTTCGGTTGGCCAGATCTACCTGCTCGACAACCCGCTGCTCGAGGAGCCGTTGCAGGCAGAGCATGTGAAGCCGCGCCTGTTGGGTCACTTCGGGACGACGCCTGGTCTCAACTTCGTCTACGCGCATCTGAACCGTGCGATCAAAGATCGTGACCTCTCGGCGATCTACGTCACTGGCCCTGGCCACGGCGGTCCCGGCCTGGTCGCAAATGCCTATCTCGAAGGCACCTACTCCGAGCTCTACCCACAGATTTCCGACGACGAGGAAGGCCTACGTGCGCTCTTCCGCCAGTTCTCGTTCCCCGGTGGCATCCCATCGCACGTTGCGCCCGAGACGCCAGGCTCGATCCATGA
>JANOFZ010000316.1:0-4568 GCA_031413935.1 Thermoleophilia bacterium
GCGAACGCCTCGAGGTCGGTGGTGGTCTCGAGGCGCGCGACCGCAGCATCTCGATCGTCTGCCGTCAGCTGCCCCTTGTCGACCTTGCGCGTCAGAAAGTGGCCGATCCGGCTCGCCGCGGCGTCACCGAGCTCCGGCGTCACCTCGCGCCCCACCGTGTGGTACCCGGCTTCGATCGCGAGCTGCGCGATCCCCGCGCCCATGGCACCGAGGCCTACTACACCGATCGTCCGGATCTCCGTCACCGGGCGATCGTACTCGTCGCGTCAGGCGGCGAGCGCATGAAGCTGCGCCGAGCGCAGCTGCAGGAGTGCGACGAGGTCGTTCGTCGCCCGGAATGGGTCGGTGACGATCTCGTCGCTCGCGATCGAGAGGGCCGCGACGACGGCACCATCGCTTTCTGCGACAAGAACCGGATCGGCCGGGACGGTACGGTCGACGAGATGTGCGAGCCGCTGGATGGCGGCAGCGTCGCCGGGACGAGCGGAGCGAATGGCGATCTCGCTCCGCTCCCCGACCTGACGGGCGAGGCCGGCCGGAAGGTGCTCGGTCACCCGAGGTACCGACGCCGGCGTGTCGACTCGTCGATCCGCGAATCCTTGCCTGCGAGGACGGATCCGACGGCGACGAGGACGATGAAGACGATCAGAGCGATTTCCATGCCTGCATCCTTGCTGAGGAGGTACTATCAGCGCAAGTCGAGCTTTTCATGATGTCCATTACCCAGTCTGATACTCCCCACCACGACACCTGGTTCGGCGTCGAGGTGCGTCATCTAGCGGCGCTCGAGGCCGTTGCGCGCTCGGGCTCGTTCGGCCGCGCAGCCTCGGAGCTCGGATACACGCAATCCGCAATCAGCCAGCAGATCGCCGCGCTCGAACGGATCGTTGGCGAGCGACTCGTCGAGCGACCGGGCGGTCCGCGTGCAATCTCGATGACCGAGGCAGGAGTACTTCTCCTCCGTCACGCCGAGGCGATCGTCAATCGTCTCGCCGCAGCGCAAGCGGACATGCGGGCCTTGCAGGCCGGCGAGACCGGAACGCTCCGGGTCGGTACGTACCAGAGCGTTGGCTCCCGTGTTCTCCCCGACGTGATGCGCCGGTTCCGCGCCGACTGGCCGAAAATCGAAGTCGGCCTCTCGGAACCGACCACCGACACGGAGCTCTACGCCGAGATCGAGAGCGGCCGACTCGACCTGGCGTTTTGCTCTGCCCCTCTGCCGGACGGCCCGTTCGACACGCTCGAGCTCATGCGCGACCCGTATGTCTTTCTCGTCCCGGCCGGGCACCCTGTTGCGTCGGCCGGCAGCTGCTCGCTCACCGACCTCGAGGAGCTCGCGCTGATCGGATCGAGCACGTGCTCTAGCGGGCTTGACGCCGAGCAGGCCTTGATCGACGCCGGACACACGTTCGAGTACGCGTTTCGCTCCGACGACAACGGCACGATTCAGGGCCTCGTCGCGGCGGAGTTCGGAGCCGCGCTCGTCCCGCTCCTCGCCGTGATCCCTGGCGACGATCGCGTACGCGTGCTCGCGATCGACCCGCCCGTTCCCGCCCGCGCGATCTCGGTCGTCTGGCACCGCGATCGTCGTCGGTCCCCAGCCGCGCGGGCGTTCGTGGAGATCGCCCTGGCGGTCAGCGCTGAGGTGGAAAGGGAGCTGGTCGCACCGTAGAAGCTGGGTCAGGCTACGCGGGATGCTGCTGCGGGGTCGACGAACTCGGTTTCATCCAGAACGGCCAGAGCACTGCAGAATGACTCGACGAGCTCGGGGTCGAGCTGGGTACCGGCAACCGCGCGCAGCTCGCAGAGCGCCTCGTCGTGGCTTCGACGCGCCTGGTATGCACGGTCCGACGTGATCGCAGAGTAGGTGTCGCACACCGCAACGAGCCGCGCCACGAACGGAATGCCGTTGCCTATGAGGCCGTCCGGATACCCGCTGCCGTCGAACGCCTCATGCGTCGCCCGAACGGTCACGCCGACGGAGCTGAGTGCAGGTGCGGCGCTGAGAATGCGCTCGCCGATGATCGTGTGCCGCTTGATGAACTCCAGCTCCTGAGGCGAGAGCGGATCCTGCTTCTCGAGGATCGCGTCGGGAATCGCGAGCTTTCCGATGTCGTGGAGCTGCGCCACGAGCTCGATCTCGCGCAAGGTGTCGTCGTCCAGGGAGAGACACCGTCCGAAGTGGAGGCTGATGGCTGCAACACGGTTGACGTGATCCCGCAGATCGGGCTCTCTCTCGTACAGCGCCTGCAGAAGCACACCGTGCGGTTGGCCACGCTCGATCAGGCTGTGGTGCTTGCGGGCGTAGAGGCGCTGATCCGCGATCTGCATGGCCGCGCCCGGCTCGGTCGCTTCTTCGGGCAGGAACACACACCCGAGCGACGTGGTCACGTGGAACCCCTCACCCACCTCGCTGAGCGCGGTCGCCGTCGCATCGAGAAACGCGTCGAACGAGCCCTCGGGCATCGGGGCGAGGACGCAGAACTCGTCTCCGCCGAGTCGATAGCACGTCCCTGCCGGACTGACGGTCGCAGCGAGCTTCGCGGCCAGGCGCTCGAGGAGCGCATCGCCCGCGGGATGTCCGAAGAGGTCGTTGAACCGCTTGAAGCCGTTGAGGTCGTACAGGACGAGGACGTGTGGGTGCGCCGCCCCGTCGTCGAGAGCCTGCTGGAGATCCTCGACCAGCCGCCGGCGATTCCAGAGATGGGTAAGTGGATCGGTGACCGAGAGCAGCTCGATCTCCTTCGTGATCGCCGAGTTCTCCCGCAGCGTCGTTACGGTCCTGACCAACACGACGCCGATTGCCGCTACCGCGAACGCGAGAGCAATTGTGTTGAGGTGCCAGAAGTGATCGATGACGAAGACGGTGAGCGCCAGCATCGTGCAGACAACAGGCGTCGCCAGGAGCGGCCGCCCTTCCAGCGTGATTCGTCGCGCCCGCCCCGGCTGCACCCAGGCGGCGACGGCAAGGAGCACGCTCATCAGCGGCCAGAGGATGTCGAGCAGCGACCCCTCCACGTACGTCCCCGTGGTGGTCGTCCAGAGGTAGGCGGCGTCAGCGACCGCTGTCGCGACGAATGCAGCGCCGATCACGACCCACTCGCGCCCGGCCGCGCGGCCGACGAGCCAGAAGACACCGATCACAAGAGAGAGCAGCACGACGTCGGCGAGCGGATATGCCAGATTCGTTGCCACCGCGAGAAAGCGGCCCTCGCTGTGGTCGAGGGCCAGCTCCAGAAAGAACGCTGCCCCGACCGCACCGACGGCCAGTGCCACGCTGGCACCGTCGAGCCACACGCTCCGGTTGAAGCGTGACACGCGAGCGCGGACGAGCAGGAGGAGCGCGATGTACGCCGCCGGATAGAAGAAGAGGTAGAGCGGGTCGGCGATCGTCGGCGTCGACTCGTAGGAGTAGAACGTCCACGCGAGATCGCCGAGCGTGTAGGTGGCGAGCCCTGCAGCCAGCCACGTCCACGCAGCTCGCTCCTCCGGTACGAGAACGGCGCGCGCCGCCACGGCAGCGACCGCAAGGGCCTCGATGGCGAAGTACACCCAGGTATTGACGAGCGTGTCCGAGCCAGGGCCGCCGATCCCGAATCCGGCGTGCAGCGCGAACACCACGAGTCCCGCGCCCACGGCAACCTGCCACACGCGCACTGCCCTGCGAAACCGAGGGTCGAACTCCGAGCGCGCGGTGGCGGTCGAGGTACTCACGGTACGGGTATCGGCGTGTCGCACTATCGGCATGAGCGGTTTGTGGCAATCCGCCCAGCACGATTGCAAAGCCCAGGCTCAGCCTGGATCCAGGCTCAACCCCGTCGACACCTGTGCCGATAGAGCGAACATGATCACTACCACCCCACTTGCTCGAACAGCCATCGTGCTCGTGCTGACGGCCGCGATGGCGGCGCTGATGCTGGTTCGCATTGGTGACGGAGAGCACCAGGAAGCCGCCCCGTCGTCGATCACTCCGGTCTCACTTGCTAGGCACACACCGGGCTCTGCGGCACACGATCGCCACGAATACCGTCTCCGGCTCGCAGCAGCGGCCGCCTCGTCCGACTAATCATCTAGAGGCGTTCTACGACCGCTGCGATCGCCTGGCCCTGACCGATGCACATGCACGCGAGGCCGTATCGTGACTCTCGACGGTCGAGCTCACCGAGGAGCGTGGCGGTGATCCGGGCGCCCGTAGCGCCTAGGGGGTGGCCCAGCGAGATCCCGCCGCCGTTCGGGTTGACGTCTCCCGCTCCCCAACGATCATGCAGACCGGTGTCGGAGAGCGTCTGCAAGACGACCGAGGCGAAGGCCTCGTTGATCTCGATCACGGAGATGTCGTCCCAGTCCAGACCCGCACGACGAAGCGCCTCGGCGCACGCCTGCGGATTCCCGTGCAGCATGCGGTACGGATCCACGCCGGCGATCCCGAAGGAGACGAAGCGGGCACGTGGCGTCAGCTCGAGCCGCGCCACAGCGGCCTCGCTCGCGATCAGCATCGCGGCCGAGCCGTCGACGATCTGGCTCGAGTTACCCGCCGTGACGACCCCGTCGTCGCGAAACGCGGGCTT
>JANOFZ010000317.1:0-8956 GCA_031413935.1 Thermoleophilia bacterium
CACGCTCGCCCCGTGACGGTCGCTTCATAGAGATCATCGGGCGCTACAACCCGCAGACGGATCCGTCGACGATCGAGCTCGACGAGACCAAGGTCAAGGAGTGGCTCGCCAAGGGTGCTCAGCCGAGCGACCCGGTCGCAAAGCTGATCAAGGTCGCCGGCATCGACGCCTCCGACGCCTGATGCGAAATCGCCGTAGGGGCGAGGCGCATGCCTCGACCGGGAGCGGGCTCGACTGCCATTACCTCAGGGGCAAACAGGCACGACGGTCGGAGGGGCGGCACTAGTGGCCGAGCTTCTCGCCTGGATCGCGCGGCACCTGGTCGACGATCCGGCGGCCGTCGAGGTCGAGTCGATCGAGCGAGGCGACCTTCTCGTCCTGCGCCTCCATGTCGCTCCCGACGATGTCGGAAAGGTAATCGGCCGGCAGGGACGCATCGCACGGGCACTGCGGACAATCGTGCGCGCGAGCGGCGCGCGGGACGACCGGCGTGTCGTCCTGGAGATCGCAGACTGACCGCCGACGGGATGCACGTACCCGTCGGACGGGTCGGCCGGCCGCACGGGCTCGACGGCGCGTTCGTTGTCGAGCAGGGAAGCGACGAACCGGGCCGCTACGCGGTGGGGGAGGAGCTCTACGTCGATGGGATCTCCGCCAGGATCGTCGTGTCGCGCCGGGTCGGCCGTGGCCGGCACGCGATCCGTCTCGATCGCACGGTCGAGCGCGGCACCACGCTGACCGTTCTTCGAAGCCAGCTGCCGGCCCTTTCCGAGGGCGAGTTCTATGCTTTCGAGATCATCGGCCTTCGGGTCGAGGAGGTGGGCGGGAAGCTTTGTGGAATCGTGAAGGATCTTCTCCCTGGCCCCGCAAACGACAATCTCGAACTCGACGACGGCACCCTCGTGCCGATGATCGAGGATGCGATCGCGTCGATTGACCCGGCCGAGGGTGTCGTCGTTCTCAACCCTGGCTTCATCCTCTGACCGTTACCCTGCCTCGGTGCGTCTCGACGTCTTTACCCAGGTTCCGCATGCCTTCGGCTGGCTGACCGAGCAGAAGCCGGTCGCTACCGTTCTTGGCACCGAGCTCGACCTCCGGCTCTTCAACTATCGCGACACGACGCCGTTGCGCGCGGGACAGGTCGATGACTCGCCGTACGGCGGTGGCGCCGGGATGGTCCTGCGCGTCGACGTCGTGGCAGCAGCTCTCGACGCGATCTACGGCGACGAACGGCCCGCCCGGATGATTGCGCTCACGCCCCAGGGTCGCCAGCTCGACCAGGCGCTTGTCGAGGAGCTCGCCTGCGAGTCGGGCATTGCCGTTCTCTCGTCACGGTTCGAAGGCTTCGATGCACGCATCGTCGATCACCTCTGCACGGACGCGATCTCGATCGGACCGTACGTCCTGTCGGGAGGCGAATTGCCGGCGATGGTGCTCGTCGACGCGATTGCGAGGAGGTTGCCCGGCGCACTTGCGGACGGCTCGGGTGAGAACGAGAGCTTCAGCGAGGCGCTCGATGGGGGGCTCGAATACCCGCACTACACGCGTCCGTCGGAGTTCCACGGTTGGGAGGTTCCCGAGGTGCTTCTCTCGGGCAACCACGCGCACATCGACAGCTGGCGGGCCGAGCAGAGCCGCCTCCGAAGTGCCGTATGAGTGGCATCGAGGATCCTCCGGACGACGCAGCGACGGGCGCGCCCGACCCCTGGGCGCCGCCACCGGTTTCGCCACCCGAGCCGTTTCCTCCCGTCTCGCCCCCGGAGCCGCCGCCAGCACTCGCTCCTCAGGAGCCTTTCGCAACGGAACCAGCTGCGCACACGGGGACTCCACCGCTCGTCGGAGCGGCCCCGCTGACGCCTCCGTCAGTGGATGATCCGGCCGGGATCTACGGTTGGCCGATGCCCCCGGACGCTCGGCCGGGAACCGGCGGCGAGTCATTCAGTCAGGTCCCGGCGTTGGACGGACCGCCGTCGCGGCGTCCCGAGCGCCACTCGCGGAATCCCGTTGATCGACTCACCCGTGGTCTGCCGAACGGCCTCCGCATCACGATCGACTGGGTCGTCACCATCGTGGGTGCGATCGCGATCGTGCTGCTCGTGAAGGCCTACGTCGTCAACCCGTATCGGATCCCGTCGTCGTCGATGGAACCGACGCTTCACTGCTCCCAGCCTGCGGTGGGCTGTGAGACGACGTCGGTCGGCCCGGTCGACCTCTCCGATCGCGTGCTCGCAAACAGGTTTCTCTACAAGATCCGCGACCCCCGACGGGGAGAGATCATCGTCTTCGAGACACCGTCCGCAGCCCAGATCAAGTGTGGTGCTGGTGGCACGTTCGTGAAACGACTCGTCGGGCTTCCCGGCGACAGGGTCGAGGTGCGACTGCGTAACGGCGACGGCTACGTCTATATCAACGGCAAGCCGCTGAAGGAGCCCTACATCGAGAAGGCGCGCCGCGGAGCGGTGGGCTCGTTCGGCCCGATCAAGGTGAAGCCGGGGAACTACTTCATGATGGGCGACAACCGATCGCAGTCGTGCGATTCGCGCCTCTGGGGCACGGTGCCACGCGAGAACCTGATCGGCAAGGTCTTCGCCACCTACTGGCCGCCGAAACGGATCTCGCTGCATTGAGGGTTTGAGGGATGGAAGAGCATATCCCTCAAACCCTCAATGCATTGTTTTTTGCGCGCTTCGCTTGCGATCCTGAAGTAATGGACGAGCAAGCCCCCCGACTCGGAGGAGCGCCTACCCGCGTGGCCCGCAGGCGGGCCCCTTCAGGATCAGGTGAAGCCTGCAGAAGGGATGAGCGGGGGAGGCTGCGATACGCTCTTCCATCGCAGCCTCCCCCGCTCCGCTACACTCCGCACCCGGCCGAGGGCCGCTTCTTCCCATGAGCACAATCATCCAGAGCATCGAGCAGGCGCAGTTGCGCGACGTCCCCGTCTTCAAGGCCGGTGACACCGTTCGCGTTCACTTCAAGGTGATCGAGGGCACGCGCCAGCGCATCCAGGTGTTCGAGGGTGTTGTGATCAAGCGGCAGGGATCGGGCGCGCGCGAGACGTTCACCGTTCGCAAGCAGTCGTTCGGCGTCGGTGTCGAGCGCACCTTCCCACATCACTCGCCGAAGATCGAGAAGCTCGACGTCGCCATGATCGGTGACGTCAATCGCGCGAAGCTCTATTATCTCCGCGGCCGCGTCGGCAAGAAGGCCCGCATCCGCGAGCTTCGCCAGTCGTAGCTCTCGTCGCCCGGGTAGCGTGGCGAACGTGCGCCCCACCGGTCTCCTGATCGTCCCCCTGGTTGCCGTGTTCCTTGCGGGCTGTAGCTCCGAGTCGCCACGCCAGGCAGGTGCGAGAACGGCTGTGGAAGAGTCCCTCTCAGCCGAGTACGACCGCGATCGAACGAGGTGCACAGAGAACTCGTCGACGTGGCTGATCGAGCGTGAGGCGACAGTCTTCATCTGCGCTGCGGAACGGAACGACGGGGACTGCGACTGGTATCGCGCGACGCTCAAGAACGCGGGCTGGGAGGTCGTGCTCGACACCCCCAGAGCGGGGTGCGTATTCCCTTTCTGAGCCAGGCTGAGGCTCGTGTCGTCACACACGCGACACGCTTTCGGCGCGGACACGTTCCGGTTCGAGCGATATCCTCGAAGAGATGAGATCTCCGAGCGGACAGAGGCTTCTGCGGTACGACCGTCGTCTCGGGGTCCGCTTCGTCGCGGGTGCCGATGAGGCTGGGAGAGGATCTCTGGCCGGCCCACTCGTGGTTGCGGGAGTGCTCTTCGACTACGCATCGCTCTACGGTCACCGTACGCGCCCGCTTGCACTCCTGAACGACTCGAAACAGGTCGACCCCGACGTCCGGGAGACGCTGCTCCGAGCCGTCCTCGACGCGGCAGCGCACGTGTCGGTACGGGTCATCCCGGCCTGCGACATCGACCGACACGGACTGCATCGCTCGAATCTCAACGGGCTCCGCGATGTCCTCGCTGACCTCGCAACGCGAGCCGAGGTGTGCCTCGTCGACGGCTTCCGGCTCGGGCCGCTGGCGCCGCCACACAGCGCCATCGTCGACGGCGATACGCGGAGCGCTGCGATCGCTGCTGCGTCGATCGTCGCCAAGGTCACGAGAGACCGCATCATGCGCCGGCTCGATGCCCTGCATCCGAGGTACGGCTTCTCCCGGCATGTCGGCTACATCACGCCGTTCCACTCGGCAGCTGTCCGTGAGCACGGTCCGTGTGACCAGCATCGTCTTTCGTACGCGGCGAAGTGTTATCTGCCAGTCGGGCTCGAGTCCGCGGCATGAACTCGGGTGAGCGTCGCGCGCTCTGGCACTACCGGGTGCGCGGGTACCGCATCGTCGGAACAAACGTGCGGGCGGGCCGGAACGAGCTCGATCTGATCGTCCGCCGGGGGCGCGAGCTGACGTTCGTCGAAGTGAAGGAGCGGCGCGGCACCGGTTTCGGCGGAGCAATCGGGGCAGTCGATGCCGAGAAGCGGCGGCGCGTGCGCCGCGCTGCCCAGGTCTGGCTCTCGCGGAACCCGCAGGCGGCCGACGTCCGGATCGGGTTCGAGGTCGTCGCCGTCGACCAGGGGCGATTGACTCGCGTTCCGGCCACCCTGACGGAGGGCTAGTGCGGTGTCTCACAACGTTGCGCCTGTTTGCCCCTGAGGCCGGTGGCCGTCGTGCCCGCTCCCGGGAGAGGCTGCGCCATCTTCCCTACGGGGCTACGGGTGGAACGTTTGGGGACGGCGCACCAGAACGGGTTTGAGCGAGGAGTCAGGCTCGTCGCGGCGAAGCGACTGTCGTGGCCGCCACCCAGGAAGCGCTCTATCGCGCGCACGATCTCGAGCTGTCCTGGTCGGAGGCGTCGCTCCCCGAGCGCGAGCGGACGAAGCACGTACATCGTCTCCACCCGTACCTCGGCAAGTTCATCCCGCAACTCGTCGAGACGTTGCTCGAACGGCATGTTCCGGTAGGCGGGCGGGTACTGGATCCCTTCGCCGGCTCGGGCACGACGCTCGTGCAGGCGCTCGAGTCGGGCTACGACGCCACGGGTGTCGACATCGCAGGTTTCAATGCGCTCCTCGCGCGCGTGAAGACGCGTCCCTACAACCTCGATGCGGTACGTCGCGACCTCCTCTGGGCCCACTCCGAGGTGGAGTCGTTCGAGCCTCGGGGTCGCTACCCGCGCTCCGCGACGGCCTACGTGCGCAGCTGGTACGCCCCGACGGCTGCGGAGGAGCTCCTCCACTTCCGCGGGCTCGTCGATCAGGTCGGCTCGGCCGACGTTCTTCGCGTCGTTCTGGCCCGCTCTGCCCGTTCGGCGCGGCGGACGGCGCACTTCGACCTCGAGTTTCCCCGTGAGCCTCAGCTCGACCCGTACTGGTGCTTCAAGCACCGTCGCGAGTGTCGCCCGGTCGATGCAGCGCGGCGCTTCCTGCTGCGCTACACCCTCGATACGCTCGACCGGATCGAGACCTTCGCCGCGGCGCGTGCTCCGGGCTACATCGCGCGCACGCTCCATGGTGACGCCCGTGTGATCGACCTCGAAGGCACGTACGACGGCGTCATCACCTCTCCACCGTATCCCGGCCTTATCGACTACCACGAGCAACATCGGTACGCGTACGAGCTCCTGGGTATCGACCAACGCCACGATCTCGAGCTGGGAAGGCCTGCACGTGGCACCGGACGGGCGGCGATCGAAGAGTACGTCGACGGCGTTGCGGGCGTGCTCGAGAACGCCCGCTCCTCCCTCGTCCTCGGCGGAAGGATGTGCATCGTCGTCAACGATCGGCGCGATCTCTACCCCGAGATCCTGCAACGCTCTGGCCTCCGACTCGTCGACCGGCACGAGCGCCACGTCAACCGACGCACCGGCCGGCGGGCCGGCGAGTACTACGAGTCGATCCTCGTCGCCGTGGCTCGCTGACCGGGGAACAATCGGCGCCCTCTAGGCGCAGGACCGACACGGACACGGCACACAATCCGACGTAGCGTCGGATGCATGGTTGCACGAGCCGTCACCTCCACCATCGTCGGGCTCGAGCCGCGGCGCGTCGACGTGGAGGCGCATCTCGTCTTGGCCGATCTCCCGGCATTCGCGATCGTCGGCCTCGCCGACCGCGCCTGCCAGGAGGCGAAGCATCGGGTCCAGAGCGGGATCGTCAACGCAATGCTGCCCTGGCCGGCCCGTAATCGGATCACGGTCAACCTCGCGCCCGCGGCGTTGCGGAAGGAGGGCTCGGGATTCGATCTGCCGATCGCCCTCGCGGTTCTCGCCGGCTCGCATCAGCTCCCTCGGGCCCGGCTTCTCGAGCATGCATGCGTGGGCGAGCTGTCGCTCGATGGCCGGGTTCGCCCTGTAGCCGGCACGATCGCAGTCGCCGAAGGAGTGCGCCGGGCGGGACTCAGGTTTCTCCTCTGTGCGGCAGAGTCGGCTCCCGAGGCAGCGCTTGCCGGGATCCACGTCATTCCGGTCAACCATCTGGCCGAGGCGGTCGCCTACCTGCGCGGCGAGCAGGACATCTCGTTTGCCGCGCCACCGGATAGTGACGATCTCGAGGAGCCCTTCGTTCCGGATCTCGCCGAGGTCCGAGGACAGGAGCGGGGGCGGCGAGCACTCGAGCTCGCCGCGGCGGGCGACCACAACGTTCTCCTCGCCGGGCCGCCGGGCACCGGCAAGACGATGCTCGGGCGACGTTTGCCGGGCATCTTGCCTCCGCTCACTCGGGATGAGGCACTGGAGGTAACGAGAATTCACTCGGTGGCGGGCACGCTTCCTGCCGGCCGCCCGATCATGCTGATGCCGCCGTTTCGGGCGCCCCATCACGGCGCATCCGCAGCCGCGATCGTCGGCGGAGGGGCCATTCCGCGGCCGGGAGAGGCGAGCCTTGCCCATCGCGGTGTGCTCCTGCTCGACGAGCTCCCCGAGTTTCCCAGGCCGGTGCTCGAGTCACTGCGGCAGCCGCTCGAGGACGGAGTCGTGTCCGTCGCCCGCGTCGGCGGCCATGCGCTCTTTCCGGCGCGGTTCCGCCTCGTCGCAACGATGAACCTGTGCCCGTGTGGGGGCCGAGGAGATCCGGCTGCTGATTGCGGCTGTAGCCCGCAGCGCATCTCCGCCTACCGGGAAAAGGTGTCGCGGGCGCTGCTCGATCGGTTCGACCTCGTCGTCGCGATGCCGAGGCCGAGGGCGGAGGAGCTCGCAGCTCCTCCGGGTGAAGCCTCGGCTACGGTCAGGGCACGGGTTGCCGCAGGAAGGGAGCGGTTGCGTGATGGTGACGTCCTGCGCAGGACGGAGGCAGCGTCCGCGCTGCTCGACCGCGCCGTCGAGCACGTGCCGCTCTCGGGCCGAGGGCGAGCTCGCGTTGCAAGGGTGGCCCGCACGATCGCCGCCCTCGCGGGCGCTGACGTCGTACTGCCGGAGCACCTCGCCGAGGCGCTGTCGTACCGCTCGCCGGTCGGAGTGCCGTCGGCGTGACCATCCGCCGCCTGCGCCGGGGCATCGCCCCGTACCCGCCGCTCCTCCGTGCGATCCCCGACCCGCCCGCGGTGCTCTGGCTCCGCGGGCATGTCCCGCCGGAACTGCTCGAGCGACCGTCGGTTGCCATAGTCGGTGCCCGTGCCTGTTCCTCGTACGGCCGTTCGGTAGCGCGGACGCTCGGGCGAGAGCTTGCCGCAGCCGGCCTCGTCGTCGTCAGCGGCATGGCTCGTGGCATCGACAGCGAGGCACATCGAGGGGCCCTCGATGCGGGCGGGGTGACAGTTGCCGTGCTCGGCTGCGGAATCGACCGGGATTACCCGGCCGCGAATCGCGACCTCGCGCGTCGAATCGTGGAGCAGGGGTTGATCGTCTCGGAGTACGAAACGGGCGTCGAGCCGGCCCCGTGGCGGTTTCCTGCGCGCAACCGGATCATTGCCGGCCTGTGCATGGCAACCGTGGTCATCGAGGCGCGTGAGCGGTCGGGCGCACTGATCACGGCAGACTTCGCGCTCGAGGACGGCCGCGAGGTGATGGTCGTACCGGGCGAGATCACGTCGGCGGTCTCGGCGGGGTCGAACGCACTTCTACGCCTGGGCGCGACCCCGGTGACCGCGGCGGCGGACGTCCTCGAGGCGTACGGGATCGAGCTGTGCGTCGAGCCGCCCGAGACGCCAGGTGGGCTCGCAGGGAAGGTGCTCGAGCGCCTGGGCGACGGCCCCGTAAGTATCGACGAGCTGGCCCGGTCGACAGGCGTGCCTCCTGGAGACGTCGCTGCGGCGCTGATCGAGCTCGAGCTGTCGGGTCGAGCGACCGAGGACGACGGTGTCTATCGGGCAACGATGGAGCGGTAGGGCTATGACAATCGCCTCGTGAGACGCGTGATGATCGTTGGGAGCAGGCGTGCACTCGGTCGGGAGTGCCCGCGAGCAGCCGTTGTGGCTGCGCCCTCTGCCTCCCTGGCTCGGCGCTGCTCGGCGCTCGCGCGCGTCGCGGCGAATGCGGCCGTCGGCGCAAAGCCGTAGCGCGGCGTGTTGATGTCGCTCATGACTGCTCACTGCGGGTCGCGGTGGTTTCGGCTGGCTTCCAGCACGGGTGGTCGGAACCGTTGACGATCGTGGCCTGGAGCTGCGTCAGCGTCTTGCGGGCCGAGAGCCACAGCCCGTTCTTGGGGGCCTGTTGTCGACTGAATGTCGTCCTCGAGGTGACTGTCGCGTGCATGAGTGCCTCCGTCCGGTTGTTGATCTCCACGGCCCTCACGGTACGACGACGCGGCGCGCGGCACATCGGCACGATTGCCTAACCGGGATGCCTAACTTCACCTCTGGTGCGCCGTCCCCTAACGTTTCACGGGTAACCCGTAGGGGAGATGGCGCAGCCTCTCCCGGGGGCGCACACGGCGACCATCGACCTCGGGGGCAAATCACGCGTAACGGTGTGAGGCACCGCACTAGTGCGCTGTCCGGGGAAT
>JANOFZ010000318.1:0-4158 GCA_031413935.1 Thermoleophilia bacterium
GGGGGCGCCCCCCGCTCTGGGGCCCGGTTGTGGGGGGGTGGTCCCCCGGGGGGTAAACCCGCCCCGGCCTCCCCCCCCCCGCTACTCAGGCGTGTTTCTCTTGCCACGCTTCGCGTGGATCCTGAAGAGGCCCGCCCGCGGGCCGTCCTGGCCGGCGCCACTGGGTTTCGTCGTGATGCGTCCCCTACTCGGGCGCGATGCTTTCTGCGCGCTTCCCGCGAGCCTCAGCATCTACTTTGGATCGAGACGACGGCCTGCAGGAGTTCAACAGGGAGGGGTCACGGGGAACCGTAGGTTCCCGGCTTCAGGATCCCGCGAAGCGGGCAGGAAAAATCGGGTTTGAGGATTCCGCGATATGCTTTTTCATTGCGGAATCCTCAAACCCCTACGACTTGCACGAGCCAGCGGCGGTCGCGCTCGCGGTCGAGCTCGAGAAAGAGGATGCGCTGCCACGTGCCGAGGCACAGCTCGCCCTCGCGGATCGGCACCGACTCGCCCGCCGGGCCGAGCAGCATCGACATGCAGTGTGAGTGGCCGTTGCCGAACTCCTGATCGTCCGGATCGACATTCTCCGTGCGGCGATCCCAGTCGTCGTGGGCGTAGTAGTGCTCGGTCGGCACGAGTCGCTTGAGCATGACGGCGAAGTCCTCGAGGAAGCCACGCTCCCATTCGTTGATCCGCACCGAGCAGGTGGTGTGAGGAGAGAAGACGCAGCAGATGCCGGCCTGGATCCCGCTCTCGCGGACGGCATCGCGCACGTCGTCCGTGATGTCGGTCACGGTGAGCCCACCTGCCGTACGCAGCGGTACCTCACGCTGGAACGTCTTCAACGACCGCATTCCTTCCCGTCGTGTCCGCGACCCGGGTCGCGCTTGTGACGGCATTGTGACAGTCCGGTGAGGAGCAGGGGCGGGTGACCCGTTAGGCTCGGGAGCGGCGGGCCCGTAGCTCAGCTGGTTAGAGCAGCCGACTCATAATCGGTAGGTCCCTGGTTCGAGTCCAGGCGGGCCCACTCGGAGAACCCTGTAAACACGGGGTTCTCGCTTTTCTTGGGAGGGGTCGGGGTGCGGAAATGGCCGGTTGGGCCACAAATTGGGCCACAAATCCAAAGACAGGGGCATCTGGCGCAAGCCCACTGTCTATGCGGGTTGGCGCGGTTTGGGTCTGAAACGGGCACTGAGTCGAGGGTAACCTCGGCCGGATGCTCCGCATCCTCGGCATCCCGGTCAGCGACGACGACGCCCGTCACCTGATCGCCACCCTGCTGGCCGAAGGGACACCGGACGCGATGTCCGCTGCCGCGATGCTCACGAAGGGTGTTGAGCGGAGCCTGTACGCGGTCGGGCTAACGCCGGTCGAACGAGTAGAATTACCCGCCGATCATCGCCGATGACCAACGGGCGCAGTTCGTTTGCGGAGGAGAGTCAGATGAGCAAGACACATGACTATGAAAAACATGCCGGCGAATATGCCGAGCTCGGGATGGAAGGAACGCAATACCTGGCATTTCGCGACATTTCCATGCTGATCCGGGAGTACGCAGGATCCATCGCATCTGCGCTTGATTATGGCTGCGGCGCTGGGCGTTCAACACGATTTCTGAAGCTTCTAGGGTTCAATGTAGTTGGCGTAGACGTTAGCGGTGAGATGCTAGAACAAGCTCGATCCAAAGATAGGTTGGGCGAGTATCACCATATTCCCAGCGGACGCCTGCCCTTCGAGGATTCTGCGTTCGATCTAGTCTTTTCGAGCTTTGTGTTTCTGGAAGTGTCGCGAATCGAAGAGATCGAGGGCATTCTCAAAGAAATGAAGCGAGTGCTTCGGAAGGATGGCATCATCGTGTTCGTGACCGATTCGATGGAAGCTACCAAAGGAACTTGGGTATCGTTGTCATACTCGTTTCCAGAGAACGACAGGCCGCTCCATAGCGGTGACACGGTAAAACTGCTGATCCGGGGCATTGACGTAATATTGTATGACTACTACTGGACTGAGGATGATTACACACGAGCCGCCGAACGCGCTGGGCTCATGCTCGCCAAGCTTCACAAACCGCTCGGTTCTAGCGATGACTCAATAGAGTGGCGGGATGAAACTAAGATGTCACCCGTGGCAATATACGTGCTTAGGAATAAGCAACTATCTCAAAGTTCGTTGAGGCCCTGAATGCGGGCCAAGCGGCGGAACCAGAGAAGCGCACATGCGAACTGCAACAGGCCCCTGACGCCTGGCGCTCCGGCCTCGATCCACCGGCCGACGGGAAGGTGGAATTCAGACTCTGGCTTTGCCGTCACTGCCCACCGAGGTTACTGCGATCCCGCCGTCCCATGGACGCTGCCGCACGGCACCTGACCGAAACCTCGCGCTCGCTCAGTGTTCGCTTGCGCCGTACGGCAATTCAGGGCGATTCACGCCGAAACGAGGAGGTCGTGGCGGCGGCGCAGTAGGGGTCAGGTGCCGTGCCGCACCCTCGGGACAGCGAGGCACGCACGAAGCGGTCAGTCACCCGATGAGTCACGAGCAGAAGGACGACGAGCAGGCTGGCAACAACCCCAGACAGACCAGCCCACCGAGCACCCCGAATTGAGATGGTGGTGGAATCGGGGTAATAGCCCTGTTTCAAGCCCAAAACCCAGTTGTGCCGAACGGTGCCGAACCCACATTCAACCCCGCTCATCCTGCCCCGACAGGAGGATGTCCCGTTCGTCGTGGAACTTCGCGACGGCGGTCCCGGTGTGACGGTCAGGCAGTGACAGGATAGCGGCCTCCTCGGTCGGGGACGGGACGGTCGTTCGAGCGGGGTCGCGCTCGATCACGACGGCGAGCCTGCAACAGCGCACCGGTACGTTCGGGAACGCTTATCGCGGCGCTGCGTCCTGGAGCTCGGCGAGCCGGGCCCGCGCCCGCTCGGCCATGACGAGGTTTCCCTTGCGCTCGTAGCGCTCGAGCGCCTGCTCGAGCGCGGCGGCTGCCTCGTCGGGCTTGCCGGCGAGCGCCAGCACCTCGGCGAGATCGGAGTACATGTCTCCTTGCGCGTTGAGCATGTCGGTCTCCGCGCCGATCGCCACCGCTTCGCGGGCAAGTCGCTCCGCCTCGGCGTGCTGGCCGCGACGCGCGTGCACTTTCGCCCTGACCTGCCGCCAGAGCATCTGCGTGATCGCGTCGTCGCTCGCGCCGAGCTCCGCCGCGCGCCCGGCCCAGGCGTCGGCCTCCTTCAGCCGGTCGAGCGCGTAGTACGCCTGCGCGAGCATCCCGGCCGCGGTCGACAGGTAGCCCTTTTCCCCCAGCTCGTCGAGCAGCCTGCACCCTTCTGCTCCGAGCTCGGCGGCGGCGGCGGGATCGCCGGCCAGGAGCTCGAAGCCGCCGCAAGTTTGGCCGATCAGGTTCGCGAGCCTGATTCCCCCGCCGCGCTCGGCCAGTTCCGCACGCGCTTGGGCGAGGATCGCCCGCGCCTCGTCGAAGCGCCCGAGCGTCGCCAGCGCCTCGGCCCGGTACGAACGGAGGTAGGCGTCTCGCGCCGCTCGTTCCCCTAACTCGTCCAGCCACTCGAGCAGCACCGGGACCGGGGTCGTGCCGTTTCGGCGAGCACCGGCGCGCCACCCCAAGAGCTCGTCCGGCAGGCCCGCCTGCCGGGCATGGGTGACGGCCCGCTCGTATGCCTCCAGCCCCGCGTCAAACTGCGCGCGCATGTGCGCCACCTGCCCGAGCGCGAGATATCCGGTGTACAGGGCGAGGTCGTCGCCGGCGGCCTGGAACACCGGCAGCGCCTGATCGACGAGCGCGGCGAGCTGCTCGGTCGCGCTCTCCGGTTGGAGATAATAGAGGCGGCAGACGCCCTCCTTGATCCTCCCGCAGAGCTCGCCCACGCGGTCGCCGGCAGCCGCGGCCCGCTCCGCGAGGGATTCCGCGCGCCGGAGCGCGTCGCCGCCCTTGCCTGCCCAGAACAGGGCGTCGACGAGGTCGGTTTCGAGGGCGAGGTCGATCTCGGCCGCGGGTACGAGTGCGGCGGCGCGCTCGAACAGGCCCAGAGCGGCGTTGTCGTCACCCCGGCGCCGCGCCCGGCGGCCGGCGGCGCTCAGGCGGCGTCTCGCCGTTGCGGCCAGCTCGTCGGTGTCGGGCTGCCCGAGCTCGGTGCGGTAGTGGCAGGCCTGTTCGAGG
>JANOFZ010000319.1:0-2013 GCA_031413935.1 Thermoleophilia bacterium
TGATCTCGCGCTTGTAGAACGGCACCTTCGCCTCAGCCTCCAGGGCCTCCTCGACCACGACCGACTCGACAGCACCACCGTCCAACGCGTCGAGCTCCGCCGCATCGTCAAGGCGCACGAACGCCGTCACGAGATCGGGCATATCCTCGACAGGCATGTCCTCGGCGGACGTGTCCTCGGACGCGAAGACCTCGACCGCGTCAGCGGCCTCCGGCTCGTCGGCCGACTCGAACGTCTCATCCTGACCCTCGACCCGCGCCGCGATCTCAATCGGCTCGTCCTCACCGACAACGCCGGCGTCGAGCGACTCCTCCGACGAGACACGCTTCCGGCCAAAACTGATCTCACGCTTGTAGAACGGCACCTTCGCCTCAGCCTCCCGGGCCTCCTCGACCACGACCGACTCTGGAACATCGCCGTCCAACGCGTCGAGCTCCACCGTGTCCTCGAGCGATCCGGACGCCGGTGTCTGCCACGGCTCCCAAGGGTTCTCCTCCGCCTCGTCGGGCGTCACACTCGCACGCGGCGCATCGTGATGGCGCTTGAAGGAGATCTCGGTGCGAAAGCGCGGTTCGGTCGTTTCGTCCTCGGGAGGCGCGAAGCCGATCGGACGGCGCCGGGGATCGCCGAAGCCGGCGGACGTGCCGACACGTGCGTCACCGAACCCGATGACCGCGCCGCCGAACCCCGGATCGAGCGGGTCGCCGGTACGGGACGGATCGAACGAAGACGACGCATCGTGTCCGGCCCGTCGCTGCGGGTTGGAGAATACGTTCAGGGGGTTCCACAGGGTCATTGGCGACTTAGCTCCCGGCCACCCGCAGCGCCGCGCCGAGACCCGGCGTGGCGGAGGGTGCGCCATCGTTGGACATGGCAGGAATCGCGATGCCGGCACGCTCGAGCGCCGACACCAGTGCTTCCGGGCGGCTCGAACGGCCGACCGCTTCGGGGATAGAGATGATCTGCTTCTGAACCAGTTCGGTGAGCGACTGCTCCATGGTCTGCATTCCGCGGCGGGTGCCGGTCTGCATGTACGAGTAGACCTGTTCGATCTTGCCTTGACGGATCAGGTTGCGGATCGCGTCGTCGAGAAAGAGGATCTCGAGCGCGCAGGCGCGGCCCTTGCCGTCGAGAGTCGGGATCAGCGTCTGGGTGACGATGCCCTGGAGCGTGTTGGCGAGCTGCATCCGCACCTGCGCCTGCTGCTCGGCAGGGAAGACGTCGATGATGCGGTCGATCGTGCTGGGCGCGCTCTGGGTGTGTAGCGTGCCGAAGACGAGATGGCCCGTCTCTGCGGCGGTCAGCGCGGTCGAGATCGTCTCGAGGTCGCGCATCTCGCCGAGGAGGATGACGTCGGGATCCTGACGGAGCGCTCCGCGAAGCGCGTCCGCGAAGCCCGTCGCGTCCTGGCCGATCTCCCGCTGGTTGACGATACAGCGCTTGTGGTTGTGCAGAAACTCGATCGGATCCTCGATCGTGATGATGTGGTCGGTGCGCGTCCTGTTGATCTCGTCGATGATCGATGCCAGAGTGGTCGACTTGCCCGAGCCGGTCGGGCCGGTTACGAGCACGAGACCACGCGGCTTCGCGGTCAGCTCATGCAGGCTCGATGGGAGGCCAAGCTCCTCGAGGGAGCGAATGTCGGTGGGAATCGTGCGAAATGCGGCCGCGAGGCTCTCGCGCTGGTAGTACGCGTTGACGCGGAAGCGGGCGAGGCCCCGGATGCCGTGCGCGAAGTCGAGCTGCCGGCTCACCTCGAGGTGCTTCTGCTGCTCGGTCGTCGTGATCCTGTAGACGAGCTGTCGCACGAGATCGGGGTCGAGCTCCGGGAATTCATTGAGCAGCTCGATGTGCCCGTGCCGGCGAACGGCCGGCAGTGAACCGGATGTCAGGTGCAGGTCGGACGCGCCGAGCGCGACTGCCCGCTCGAGCATGCCGTCCACGGACAGAGGGGCGGTTGAGGTGTGCTCGGAAAGTTCCACGGGCCTCCTATCGGCAGGGCCTGCTCCGAGC
>JANOFZ010000320.1:0-4694 GCA_031413935.1 Thermoleophilia bacterium
CCCGTCAGAACGGGTCGCAGGCGGCGCGAAGCCGCTCGAGGTCGAAGTGCCGCGTCTCGATGTCCGTGCGCGGTGCCGCCATCCGCTTGTCGCGCAGCGCCTCCAGCGAGCGCAGGAGCACCGGCAAAGGCGGCCCGCTCGCCGTGAACTGCTTCAGGTGCCGCTCTGCCAGTCCGGCCGCGGGCTCCTCGATGAACCGACGGACGAGCTTGTCGTGGTGCGAGGCCGCGGTGCGGCCGTGCGCCTCGCACACCGCGATGAACGCTCGAAGGTTCTCCGCCACGACATCCGTCAACGGCCCCGCCTCGATGACCCCGAGGAGCTCGTCCATCAGGCTGGCACGGCGAACGCAGGCCTGAAGCAGCGTCTGGTCCTCGGCAGTCATGTAAGACATCTTCTCGAGCACGAGCGCCGAATAGTCCGGGTCGCCCACGCGGCAGAGGCCGAGCATCAGGTCGATCTCGTTGATCGCGGCGAAATCACCCGCGTTGGCGCCGCGGTACTCACGACGTCCGACGCGATAGGGCTTGAAGTACGGTCGCACGCTGTAGAAGAAGCGCCGCACGTCGAGAGCTTCGTCGAGCTCGTCGTTGTAGCGCGCGACGTCGATCAGCGCCTTCTCGGCATCCCTGAAGAGCGTCAGGGAGACCGGATGCGTGGCGCCGAGCGGCCGGATCCGACGAAGCACGTCTGCCGTGCGGATGTACGCGAGGATCGAATAGCAGTTGTAGGTGATGAACAGCAGCTCGTCCGGAAGCCACGTGAAGCTCTTGTACTCGCCCGATCGGGCGAGGTTGCTGAGGTTGACGTGCGCCGTGGCAAACCGTGGCGCCACGCCGAGGCCGGTCGCGAGCCGCTGGGCGAGGGCACTCGCCTCGGGGAACGGGGAGCGTTCCTCTCTCTCGGGGTTCGTCAGCTCGTGCCGGCGGAGTGAGGCCATGACCATCCCGACGCTGCCAAGCAGGTCGTAGCCTGCCTCGGCGTCGAGCTCGAGCAAGGTCTGCGCACCGATCTCGGCGATCAAGGCGCTACCCTCGTCGCAGAGGGCTGCCTTCAGCTCCGGGGCCTCGTCCTCGACGGCAGCCGGGTCATCGAGGGCGATGTAGTGATCCTCGAGCTCCGTGTTGAGGTCCTTGAACCGCCCTCTGATCCAGTCGTCGAAGGCCGCCAGGCCAGCTGACTCCATCTGATGATCCTCCAGTGCTCCGACTGCGACGCGCCTGACCCCGAGATGCTCGAGGCCTGCTCGCCCTGGAGTATAGGTGACATGTCAGAACGGAACAGGCGGGCCCTCGCCTGCCTCATCGCCCCGGCTTGCGGATCCTGCCGCCGAAAAGCGTGTCGGGGCGGACCTCGGCGTCACACTCCTCGCAGCGCACCTGGAACGCCGACGGAAATCGGGCGTCACACGTGGGGCACAGGTGCCGCACCTCGCCGGCACAGGTCGGGCACGCGCGCGGGACCTCGGCCTCGAGCTCGACGAAGTAGCGCAGCGTGAAGCCGCAGTCGACGCAGAACGCGACCCAGTCACCGAGCGTCTTGCGCCGCTCCTCCTGGATCCAGTTCCGTCGGGGCCGCTTGCGCGCTTCCATGCGCCGGAGCGTAGATGACATCCAGAGGCTGCGCATCAAGCCTCTAGCTCCGGCCTCCGGGCGGGGCGGTAGAGTGGCGCCTGACAACGGCCCTAGGGGAACCCATGGCAGTACGGGAAGCGGAGCCCGTCGGCTCGCTTCAGGAAGTGCACGACGTCGGTCTCGATCGCGAGGACCTGTTCGGCATCTACAGGGGGATGCTGACAGCACGCGGAATCGAGGAACGCGGGCACATCCTCTACAAGCAGGGGAAGATTCCGGGCTCCTTCTACACCGGTCGCGGCAACGAAGCCTCGGCTGTCGGTGTCGCGACAGCGATGGGAGCCGACGACGTTGGCTGCCCGCTGCAGCGGGACATGGGCGTCCACATCGCGCGCGGTGTCGAGCCATGGCGCATCTTCGCCCAGTACATGGGGCGCGCCGACGGTCCGACGCAGGGTCGCGACGGAAACGTCCACATCGGTGACGCACGCCTCGGGTTGCACGCGATGGTCAGCCACTTGCCGGCGATGCTCCCGGTTGCCGTCGGCATGGGGCTCGCCTTCCGGATCCGCGAGGAGCGTCGCGTCGCCATCGCGTGGTGCGGCGAAGGTGCTGCCGCCCGTGGCGACGCGCACGAGGGGATGAACCTCGCGGGCGTCCGCCGCCTGCCCGTGGTGTTCGTGATCGACAACAACCAGTGGGCGTACTCGACTCCGGCACATCTCGGGCACGCCGTCGATCACCTGGCCGACCGGGCCGCCGCATACGGCTTCGACGGAGTCGTTGTCGACGGAACCGACGTGCTCGCCGTCTACCGCGAGGCGAAGCACGCAATCGAAAAGGCACGGGCGGGCGGTGGTCCGACCCTGATCGAGTCCGTCACGCTGCGCATGGAAGGACACGCCGTCCACGATGACGCCTCGTACGTGCCCCGGGAGATGTTCGAGGAGTGGGCGAAGCGCGACCCGATCGACCGCTACCACAGGTGGCTTCGCACGGTCGCGCACATGACGGACGCCGAGGAAGACGAGATCACCGCCGGCGTCAAGAAGCTCCTCAACGATGCGTTGCAGCGGGCGGAGGAGTCTCCGATGCCCGATCCCGCCACCCTGCTCCACGGAGTCTTCGCGACACCGGAAGAGCTCGCCACCCCCCACCACAAGTAATGGCCGAGAAGACCTACCTCCAGGCGATCAGCGACGGGCTCCGGCAGGAGATGCGGCTCGACCAGCGCGTCTTCGTGCTCGGAGAGGACGTCGGCGTCTACGGCGGCGCGTTCAAGGTGACGGACGGATTCCAGGCGGAGTTCGGGCCCTGGCGGGTGCTCGACATGCCCCTTTCCGAGACGGCGATCGTCGCGGGCGCGACGGGCGCAGCACTGATGGGCATGCGCCCGGTTGCCGAGATGCAGTTCGCCGACTTCGTCTCGTGCGCGTGGGATCACCTGGTCACGGTTGCAGCCAAGCAGCACTACCGTGCGGGAACGCCGATCCCGATCGTAGTTCGGCTCCCGTCGGGGGGTGGATTCTCGGGTGGGCCGTTCCACTCCCAGAACCCCGAGAGCCTCTTCGCCCACATCCCCGGACTCAAGGTCGTCTGCCCGGCAACACCGGAGGATGCGAAGGGCCTTCTCGTGACCGCGATCGAGGACGCCAATCCCGTGCTCTTCTTCGAGCACAAGCACCTGTACCGGCGGATCAAGGGAGAGGTGCCGGACGAGCGATACTCGACCCCGTTCGGGAAGGCCCGGATTCACCGTGCCGGCGACGACATCGTCGTTGTCACCTGGGGTGCAATGGTGTATACCGCTGCCGAGGCGGCGGAGATCGTCGCCGAAGAGGGCATCTCCGTCGAGGTGATGGATCTCCGCACTCTGATTCCCTGGGATCGCGAGGCCGTTCTCGAGAGCGCCCGCCGCACATCGAAGGTGCTCGTCCTGCACGAGGACACGCGAACCGGCGGCTTTGGAGCCGAGATCGCAGCAACGGTTGCGGAGGAGGCGTTCGAGTACCTCGACGGCCCGGTGAAGCGCATCGCGGCCCCTGACAGCCCCGTTCCATTCTCGCCGCCGCTCGAGCAGGCATACCTCCCACAGATCGACGACGTCGTCGCCGGGCTCCGAGAGCTCGCGGCCTATTGAAGGACGAGGCTTCGCCTCGCCCCTACGAGAAAGGATCACTCTTGGCCACGGGAACGCAGATCGAGGTCGTGATGCCCCAGATGGGAGTGTCCGTGTCGGAAGGAACGGTCACCAAGTGGCTCAAGCAGCCCGGTGACGCGATCGCCCGGGACGAGGCATTGCTCGAGATCTCGACCGACAAGGTCGACACCGAGATCCCGAGCCCCGGCGACGGCGTCGTCGGCGAGCTCCTCGTGGCCGAGGGCGACACGGTCGACGTCGGCACGCTGCTCGCGACGATCCTTCCGGTTGGTGCTGTCGGAATGGACGCGCCTGCGACCCCGGAGCCCGTCGTCGCGGTCGCGGAGCCGGTGGCAGCCGTCGCGACGCCCGAGTCACCGGTGGCCGCCCCACCCGAGCAGGCTCCCACGGCCCCGGGTCTGCCGGACGCCGCGTCGGGCAACGGCCGCACATTTGTCTCACCGGTCGTCGCGCGCATCGCCGCCGAACATGGCGTCGACCCGAACACCGTCGCCGGCACGGGCACCGGTGGCCGCGTGACGAAGAAGGACATCCTCGCGCACATCGAATCGGGTGCGTCGGCCCCGGCCACCCCTGCCCCGGCTGCCCCCGCGGCACCGCCCACCGCGGCACCGCCCACCGCGGCACCGCCGGCTGCGGCACCCGCCACACCCGCCCCGGTCGTCGCCCAGGTTGCCCCTCCTGCACCAGCGGCTCCGGCAGCTCCGGCAGCTCCGCTACAGACGGGAGAGACCGAGGAGCCGATGAGCGCGATGCGCCGCGGCGTGATGGAGCACATGCGTCGCTCGCTCGACACGTCGGCACACGTCTCGAGCGCGATCGAGGTCGACATGTCCCGCGTCGTCGCCGCGCGCGAGCAGCTGAAGAAGGAGTACCAGGCGTCGTACGGCGTCAACCCGACGTACCTCGCGTTCATCGCCAAGGCGACCGTCGAGACGCTGCAGGACTACAAGTGGGTG
>JANOFZ010000321.1:0-1741 GCA_031413935.1 Thermoleophilia bacterium
GGCACTGCCAAAGGCCGACGCGCAGCGATTCAAGGACTACGGGATCTCGATCTACCATCCCAACTACGAGGTGTGGGACAAGCGACTCTTCGAGCTCATCTCGCCCGGCAAGCAACGCTACGTCGGTCGCGAGGAGTGGCACCGCCGGATCATCGATGCGGCCGAGGTGTTCGGCCCTCGCTACGTGATCCCGAACTTCGTCGCCGGCGTCGAGATGGCGCAGCCGTTCGGATTCGTAACGATCGACGAGGCGATCGCGAGCACGACGGAAGGGCTCGACTACTTCATGAGTCGCGGAATCACGCCACGGTTTACGACCTGGTGTCCGGAGCCGACGACGCCCCTCGGACGGGACAATCCCGAGGGTGCGCCGCTCGAATACCACGTCCGACTCCTGCAGGCGTATCGCGCTGCCCTCTCCCGGCACGGCCTCAAGCCGCCGCCCGGCTACGGCGTTGCCGGTGCCGGGAATGCGGTCTTCTCGGTGAGCTCATTCATGGACACGCTCGATCCGGACGAGGTCACCGTCGAGGAGGCGGTGCCGGCGTGAGCAGGATCTCGGTCGAGGAGGCTGCGCGGCTCTGGAACGAGGCGAGCGACGACGAGCTGCGCGAGCTCGCCAGCGCCGCGCGGGCCAGGTGGCACGAGCCCCACCACGCGACGTACATGGTGATGCGGATCATCAACTACACGAACGTCTGCGTCGCCCAGTGCGACTACTGCGCCTTCTACGTGCTCCCGGGACAGGCTGGCGGCTACGTCCTCGATCGCGAGGAGGTGTTCGCGAAGATCGACGGGCTCCTCGAGGCCGGCGGTGATCTCGTCGGGTTCAACGGAGGCTTCAACCCGAAGCTTCCCCTCGACTACTACTGCGAGCTGTTCGCAGCCGTGCGGGAGCGCTACGAGGACAGGGTCGAGTTCTACGCACTCACGGTCGCCGAGTTCATGTTCCTCGCCGATCGTGCGGGTCTCTCGTACGCGGAGACCGCTGTGCGGCTGCGCGACGCCGGGGTCCACTGGGTCACGGGCGGAGGAAGCGAGATCCTCACGGAGGACTTTCGCAAGCGCCACGCCAAGTTCAAGTACACGGTGGCGGAGTACTTCGAGGCGCAGCGCGCGATCGTCGAGAACGGCCTGCGGACGACCGCGACGATGGTGATCGGTTTCGACGAGACGCTCGAGGAGCGACTCGAGCACCTGCAGCGGACGCGCGATTTCCAGGACGGCTGTCTGCGCGATGGGCTGCCCGGGCTCTTCTCGCTTCTCTCGTGGACGTACAAGCCATATGGCACAGCGCTCGGCGGCCGGGAGATCGAGCCGCGGGAGTACTGGCGGCACATCGCGCTCTCACGCATCTTCCTCGACAACGTCAAGCACATCCGCACCTCTGTCCTGACGCTGAACGAGGACGCTTTCCGTGCGCTCGACTACGGCGCAGATGACTTCGACCTGCCGATCGAGGACGAGGTGACCCAGAAGGCGGGCGCCACGATCGACCTCGATCTCGAGGGTCTTCTCGACGTGCCACGCCGGCTCGGCTACACGGTCGAGTACCGTCGCGCCGAGCGCCCGGCTGGGGGGTCAGGTCTTCCACGTTCCACTGCGCAAGGCTCCGGTAGACCCGAGCGCTGATCGACGTGGAACGTGGAAGACCTGACCCCGGTTAGCCGCTGCGGTCGACGACGGCGAGCGCGAGGGCTTCGAGCTCGGCCCGGCGCGGGACGCCATGAAGGCTCTCCCT
>JANOFZ010000322.1:0-3580 GCA_031413935.1 Thermoleophilia bacterium
CACAGAATCTCGATCTCCGAAAGAATCCCTTCCTGCTCCCCGGGATCACCATCCGGACGACCCCGACGAACTACTTCCCCATTGCGAACATCTACCTCTACCGCTACGACAACAGAGAATGGGTGCGTGCGAGTCCGCTCCAGCCCGCGCGGTAGCCGCGAGCAGCGGGCGCGGACGAGCAACCTGCACGACGATCACGCGTCTTAGACAATGGAATCGCTATCTCAAGGAGGACACACATGACCAGGAGCATCCGCCTCTCGGTGCTCGCGCTCGCCGCGGTTGCCGTGCTTGCACTTGCAGGCATCGCCTACGCGGCGTACACGACCCCATCACTGAAGGTGACGCAAGTTGGCTCGTCGACCGCAATCTCGGTCACGCAGGATCAGAACGACGACGCGACTGCCCGGGCGTCGATCTACGCTCCGGTCGGGACCGTCGCGACGCTGAACCAGGCGCCGGGCACCAAGATCGGCACGGTCACCGCAACGGTCGTCGCACTCGCTCTCGGTGGCGCACTGCTGCCGCTCACGGGTGAGATCATGGTCGCGCCTCCGGGTGCCATTCCTGCCGCGTCACAGGCGGCTTGCATCCAGTCGACAGCACCAACGGCATCGTGGCTGATGGTCCTGCAGGCTGCGGGCCAGACGCTCAACGTGCCGATGTACCTCATAACCACCTCCGGTGCCGAGACGGCGTACGGCCCGGTGAAGATCGTCGTCTGCCTGCCTCCCCCGGACGTGCCCGTAGCCGTCGGCGGAGCGACGTTCGGCGCGAAGCTGTTCCAGGCGACGTTCACGGTGAACGGTATCTTCGGCGCGGTTTCGTCTGGCACGTGGCTCTCGATCTGGTCGCCGTACACGCCGCTCGTCGGTCAGGTCAACGCGGCGGGCTCGGTCGCCTCGCCGTCGGGTATTGCGCCCGGAACCCTGTCGGTCAAGGTCGCGAAGGTGGGTCTCGTCAAGTCGAGGCTCGCAGGCAAGCTCGCCCAGGGCGGGGTCGCCGTCGGTGGCGCCAACGTGCAGATCTGGGCCGGCAAGACGAAGGCCGGGCTGAAGAAGGTCGCCACCGTGAAGACAAACGCCAGCGGCAACTACGCGTTCACGTACGGGAAGGTTGCCAGGTTCTTCCGCACCCGGACGATCGTGGGCGCGAGTCCGGCTCCTGCCCTGTGCGCGAAGCTGCAGCCGGCACTGCCGGTGCCGTGTATCAACGCGACGACCAGCGCGTTCACGGCGCTGAGCGCGATCACGAAGCGCTAGCGACTGGAGCGCAGCTGCGAGGAACGGAGAGAGGGCGCCCGCAAGGCGCCCTCTCTCGTTCCCTCAGTGCGCTACCCCCGAAAATGCCATGTGCCATGATGAGCGTTCGATGGATGAGACCTCTCACGACGACAAGGCGGCCGTCGACGCAGCAGCGGTCGCACGGGTCGCGAATGGCGACGCCGTTGCGCTAGGTGAGTTGTATGAGCGCTACGGCAAGATCATCTATTCGTTCGCCTATCGGCTGACGCGCGATGCGACCCTCTCAGAGGAGTGCGTTCAGGACGTCTTCGTCGCCCTGTGGCGCCGCGCGGCAGACTTCGACCCGACCCGAGCGAAGCTGACGACGTGGCTCTTCGTCGTCGCCCGGAATCGCGCGATCGAGCTCGGCCGCCAGAAGAACCGTCGGCCCGAGCTGCGAGACGACCTCGAGCCGGTCGGGTCGGAGCCCGATCCCGCCGACCTGGTCACGACTGCAGACGAATCCCAGAGGGTGGCGGAGGCAATGGCGGAGCTCCCCGAGGATCAGCTCGCCGTTCTCCGACTCTCCTATTTTGACGGGCTTTCGCACTCCGAGATCTCCAATGTGATCGGAATCCCGTTGGGAACCGTAAAAGGAAGGATGAGACTTGCGCTCGAACGACTGCGGAGCCTCTCCGACACCTACGACCTGCAGGCGGAACGATGAACGAAGAGCACACAGAGCAGCAGTTCGGCGACGACCAGGCCACGATCGCCTTCGTGGAGCAGTCGCTCCCGCGCGTCTCGCCACCCGCCGACATGTTCGATCGGATCCTGGCCGAGATCCGCCCGGAGGCGACCGTCGTGCCGCTCCGGCCGAGAGTCCACCGCCGCGGAGTCGTACCCGTCGTCGGAGCTATCACGGCCATCGCCGCAGTCGTGCTGATAGCCGTCGTCGCGCTGGGAGGCGACGACCTAGGCACGCCCGATGCGCGCGCAGCGATCTCCGGCAAGAGCGTCCCGGCCGTGAGCGGTGAAGCGAAGCTCTTCGGGTCGAGCGCCGACGGGGGAACAGTGCGCGTCTCGCTCAACGATGTTCCCGCCGCGCCGAGCGGCCATCACTACGAGGTCTGGGTGCTCCGCGCGGAGGGCGGCGGCGAGATGGAGTCGGTCGGGGTCTTCACACCGGCGTCGAGCGACGTCGAGCTCGACCTGCCGCTCCCCGGTCCAGGCAACTACGCCGCGGTCGACATCTCCGTCGAGGAGGACGGAGGCCCGCCGGCTCACAGCCCCACGAGTCTCGCAGGCGGCACTTTCACCTAACGCCCCCGGGGACGTGCTCTATCGTCCCTCCATGGCAGCAACCGTTCGACTCGGGACGTGTAGCTGGGCGGACGAAGGGCTCCTCAAAGCCTGGTATCCCCGCGGCGTGTCAACAGCCGCCGCGCGGCTTCGCTACTACGCGGAGCGCTTCGATGTCGTGGAGGTCGACTCTCCGTACTACGCGCTTCCAGACCCGGACGTTACGCGCCGCTGGGCCGAGCGCACGCCGGATCACTTCACGTTCCACGTCAAGGCCAGCGCCGTCATGACCTTCCACGAAGGGGAACCGACCGACGCTGCATTCACTGCTTTCCGTGGCGCCCTCGAGCCCCTCGAGCTCTCGGGGAAGCTGCGGGGCGTGCTACTCCAGTACCACCCACGCTTCGTCAAGTCGAGGGAGGCGAAGGACGAGCTCGCCCGCGCACGCGGACGACTCGAACCTCTCGTGCCGCTCATCGAGTTCCGGCACCGCTCCTGGATGGAGCCGGACGAGCGCTCGGACACGCTCGGCTTCCTGGAAGAGCATGGGCTGGCATTCGTCTCGGTCGACGCTCCGCTGACCAGAGCCACGAACGTCGCTCCCCGCGTCGCAGCGGCAACGCACGCCGTCTCGGTGATCCGCTTCCACGGCCGCAACGCGCAGACGTGGAACATCCGGGGCGGCAGCGCCGCCGACCGCTTCGACTGGATGTACTCGCCCGGGGAGCTGGCCGAGTGGGTCGCGCCGACGCAGCGCCTCGCGGAGCAGGCTGACGAGGTGTACGCGTTGTTCAACAACAATCGAGACGACTTTGCGCCGCGGAGCGCGGTGATCTTCCGTGGGCTGCTCGACGAGGCGGGGATCTCGGCGGCCGGTGGGATCGACCTTCCGCCCGCCGAGATGACGCTTTTCTGAGCGCGGCTGCTGACGCGGAGTGGGAGGAGCGGCTACGAGCTCTCGCAGACCTGCTCCACGTAAGCAACGACGCGGCTTTCCTGCTCGACGATCGCGGGATCGAAGTAGGTGAACACCGCGAGGTCCTCCGCGCTGCCCT
>JANOFZ010000323.1:0-2043 GCA_031413935.1 Thermoleophilia bacterium
CAACCTCGAAGTACATGTCAGCGTCGATCCCGGCAACGAGAACGATTGTGGACCACGTCCACGCGGCCAGCGTGCCAACGGAGATCAGCGTGTCCATCGTCGCCGCGCCATGGCGCGCGTTCAGGAAGGCTGCTCGATGGACCGTCCAGCCGGCCCAGAACACGACGGGCGTCGAGAGAGCCAGAGCCACCCACTCCCAGCCGTCGAACTGCAAGGGCGGCACCATCGCGAGCAGCACCAACGGCGCGCTCAGCACGATCGCGACAACCAGTCGGAGCTTCAGTGCCCCCACCCGGTCGGTCTCGACAGCCTCACCCGGGAGGGCAGCGTGGTAGCCGGCTGCCTCGACCGCGGCAAGGAGATCATCGACGCTGACCGCACTCGCGTCGTAGGTCACTGCCGCCTGATCGGTGGCGTAGTTGACCGTCGCCTCGACACCGTCGAGCCTGTTCAGCTTCCGCTCGATCCGCGTCGCACACGAGGCGCAGGTCATGCCCTCGAGGTCGAGGCGCACCCTCTCTGTCTGCTCGGTCGCAACTGCCGTCATGCCGCCTCGTACCCGGCCTCCTCGATCGCTGCCCGGATCGTCGCGTCGTCGAGATCCTGGCCCGTCACCTCGACCCGCTTGCTTTCGAGGTCGACGACGACAGCCTCGACGCCCGTGAGTGCCGAGATCTCCTTCGTGACGGCGGCTTCACAGTGACCACAGCTCATGCCGGGGACGGTGTAGTGAACGGTTTCCATCTCGGTCCCTTTCGGTTGACGGTGTAAGAACTATACCCCCTTAGGGTATTTTAGGGTTGTGGAGATCCCGTGAAGGGCGAGGGAGGCGCTCAGACGGTTCCTCGCCAGCCAATCCGCGCTCTCGCCGGTTCGGCGGCTCCGGTCTCGGTCGCACGAGAGAGAGCACGATGACGAGTCCGAGTCCGGCCATGGCGAGGCAGATGCCGATGAGAGAGGCTGCCGTCGACATCGCGCTCCTAGCCCTCGCCCACTGCGCCGTCGGAGGCTGATGTGAGGCGGGCGATCCCTCCCGTTGCGTGCGACGCCGGGCGGAGCAACCACATCGCAGCCACGGCCCCGGCAGCCGCGACGGCCGCGTTTACCTTGAGTCCGAGCGACAGTCGGCTCGTCATCTGATCACCCGCAGCGCCGCCGAGCAGCGCACCCATGACCGCGACTCCGACCGCCAGGCCAACCGTCCGGGACTCGCTGACGATCGCTCCCGCAAGTCCCTGGCTCGAGGAGGGGAGTTCCGCGAGCGCGACGGACGTCACGGGCGTAGCGGTCAGTGCGACGCCGAGCCCCGCGACGGCGAGGCCGAGCACGATGCCGGCGATGCCGAGTCCGTCGTCAAGCTCCGAGAGCAGGATCATCGCGACCGAGAGCAGCGCCATCCCGGCCGCCGAAAGCGTGCGTGCCGTGACCCGGTCTCCGATCATTCCGGCAAGCGGCGACCCGACCGCGATCACCAGCGTCATCGGGAGAAAAGCGGCGCCCGCCCCGAGCACGCCGTATCCTGCGACCGACTGCAGGTACAGCGAGATGAAGAAGAAAAGGCTGCACATCGCCGCAGTCGAGAGCAGTCCGATGACGGACGCACCCACGAGCGGGCGCGATCCGAACACCGTGAGCGGAACGACTGGATCAGCGGCGCGAGCCTCGATGGCGATGAAGAGCGCGATCGATGCCATCGCGCCCAGGGCGAGGGCGACGACGACCGGAGACAGCCAGCCGTTGCCGTTGCCGCGGGTCAAGGCAAGCAGGCCGAAGAGCAAAGCCGCCCCGGCTGCCGCGGCGCCGGTGATGTCGAGACGCCCCTGGGCCGGCCGCAACGGCGTCGTGGTCGACCCCGCCAGAGCGACGCCGATGAGGAGCGCTCCCAGAGGCAGGTTGAGCAAAAACAGGCCGCTCCACCCGACATACTCGACGATCACAGCGCCAATGAGTGGGCCGGCACCGAGGCCAATGGCCGAGATTCCGGCCCAGATGCCGATTGCAATTCCCCGCCGTGCCACGGGGAACAACGCGCTGATCGCTGCG
>JANOFZ010000324.1:0-5835 GCA_031413935.1 Thermoleophilia bacterium
TCCACGACGCAGTCGCGGTGATGCTGCCGATGATTCCCGGCGCGCCGCCTGCGATCACGATGGGCGCGAAGGGAGCACCGACGCACATCCTCCAGTGGCGTGCGACCTGGGAGCGTGACCTCACCGGGAAGACGGGCGTCGACCAGGTCTATCCGAGAGTCGTGCACGACGTCATGCCCGACGACGTCCTCCCGCCCGAGACGGCGGAGCTCTACTGGGTCGGGCGCGCGGTCGGCAACCCGCTCTCGCAGACGAAGCGCACGACCCCGATCGAGCAGATCGTCGCCGAGGGCTTCGGCACGACAACCCACCTCGACCGCACCGACGCCGGGGGTCGCGGCGAGAACGACGGGTCGAGCTGGGCCGTCGCACTCGGTTTCCCGTCGGCGCGCAGGGGAATCGGAGCACCGCTCCTGCCGGGCTCGATCTGGAGTATCGCCTTCGCGGTGTGGCTCGGGCACCAGGCAAACCGCGGTGGGCGCAAGCACTACGCAAACTGGGTCAAGCTCACCCTGGCGCCACGTCAATGAGTGCGGGTGTCTTCGCGTTGGCGCCCAGGATCGACGTCGTCGTGCTGTGGCGGCTGCTCTCCCTGTGCCTCGCGACTCCGTCTCCCGACGTCCTCGAGGAGATCGATGCTCTCGCAGAGTCTCTGGCTCAAAGCCCCGACGCCCCGGCAGGGCTCGAGGTGCTTCGCACGACGATCGCGAGCTCGGCGCCGGAGACGATCGCCGCCGCGCAGGAGCGCCTGTTCGGCGGCAAGGTCGAGGTGGCGCCGTATGAGGGCAGCTACGAGGACGACCCGTTCCGTCAGGCACGCCAGATATCGGACATCGCGGGGTTCTACCGGGCATTCGGCGCCGAGGCGCACGGCCCCGCGCTCGACCGGCCCGATCACGCAGGCTGCGAGCTCGAGTTCCTGGCCTTCCTCGGAGCACGCCGACTCGCCGCGCAGGACGCCGGCCACCGGGAAGAGGTCGAGCTCTGCCTCGAGGTGGAAGATGCGTTCCTCCGCGAGCATGCCGGCCGCTGGCTGCCGAAGTTCTTCCGCGCTATCGAGAAGGCCGCTCCCGACGCGTTCCACGCGGCTCTCGGCCAGGTGGGCGCTGCGATTGTGAAGAGCGAGTTGACCCGCCGGGGCATCGAAGCAGAACCACTCGGACCGCGTGCGCGCCGGCTGTCGGTGGAAGCGGATTCACTCGAGTGCGCCTCCGCGAACGAGCCTGTGACGCCTCTCCTGCCGGGAAGGCGTGGCAGGGGTTAGGATTGCGGCTCAATAGCCGCGGTAGCGAGGGAGGTACAGGAATGGGACTCACCCTTCAGAGAAAGCTCGAGCTGGCCGGAGATCTTGCGAGGGTACAGCCGTTTCTCCAACGGCTCCATCTTGTCGAGAAACCGAAGGAGCGCCACCCTGTGCGCAACGCGATTCTCGTGATCAGCGCACTCGTTGCCGTCGGAGCCGCCGTCGCCGTCGTGCTCCGCCGCCTCGACTGCCAGAGGAGCGCCGACACCGGCAGCGAGGAATCCGGGCAGACAGACCTTCCGAGCGAGAGCAGCCCGGAGACGCAGTTCGACTTCGAGGCCGCGGTACGCGAACCGACCGCCGGCACCTCCGGGTAGACGCCGCCCTCTCCCCGGGGAGGTTCGTCTTCCGATCCGGGCCTAGCGCTCGCGGTTCCGGAGAACGCAGAGGACAACGCCGACATCGGCCATCTCGTCGCTCATCGGGAGATACGGGCGCGGCTCGGAGACGTGCACCGCGTCGCACACGCCCTCGGCGACCAGGCGGTCGATCAGCTCGCGGCACTCCCGCTCTGCCCAAACGTCCTCCCTCTGTGAGAACACGATCGTGCCGCCGGAACGCACGAGGCGAGAAAACTCGCGCAACGTCGCCCCGGTATCGGGGACGTACGTCAGGACACCGACACAGCTCAACGCGTCGAACTCGTCGTTCGCGAACGGCGTCGGCAGCTGCTGCAGGTCGACCTCGACGACGCGCTCGTACACGCCGGTCGCCTCGGCATACGCAAGCGCCTTCGGAGAGAGGTCACAGCCGACGATCGAGACGAACCCTGCATCCCGGAGAGCACGTCCCGAGCGACCTGTCCCGCAGCCCACATCGAGCACGTGCGCTGCGTCGGGCTGCGCGTCCCGGAGCAGTTCCGCCACGTCGGTTGGCGTGCGGTAGTCCCACGCGTCGACCTCTTCCTCGTAGCGGTCGGCCCAGGCGTCGTAGAGCGCCCGCACCTCGACCGGATCGGTCGGCGCGGTCCGGAGCTTGCCGTCCGCGACCGATCCTTCGTCCTCCGCGCTCATCGCCGGCAGTATCCCAGGCGCGGTCAGGGCACGGAGCTGGGTGCGACGGAGACCTCGATCCCGTGCACGCTGGTCGATCGAGCCATATCTGCCGGTTCACCGGGATTGAGCGTGTTGACGTTCGCATGGTCGGCTGTGAGCTTGGGCCAGTGCCCCTTTGGGCAGGAGGCAACACCCCGGAGGGCGAGCGGGTCGATGAGAACGCGCGCACGCAGGCGCCCCGTCTTCGTTGTCAACTCGGCGACGTCACCCTCGCTGAGACCGTTGTCGGCTGCGTCGTCCGGATGCATCGTCACGGTCGGCGAACCGAGCTTGCGAGCGACCTTGCGGTCGTTGACGAAGCTCGAGTTCATCGCCCAGGGTGAGGCCGGGGAGAGCAGGCGCAACCGTCCGTCGACAGGCCTCGGATCGTGCCACGGTTCGGGAAGCCGGGATTGGCCCGCGGCGGTTGCCGCGTCGGAGGCGAGCTCGACGTGCCCGCTCGCTGTGGCGAACGTCAGGTCGGCGAACTGCAGCCTCGCCGTCTCGTAGAGGCGCACCGTGCCGGCGGCAGCGAGCTCGTCCCAACCCACCCCGAAGCCGGTTCGGCGCAGCAACTCATCGATCACCTCCCTGTCTGTCTCGCCGAGCTCCGGTTCGCTGTACCCGAGGGCGGCTGCGAGACGACGGAAGATTTCGCTGTTCGGAAGCGCCTCACCCGGCGGATCGGTCGCTTTGACCTGCGCCGACAGCGTGTGGTGGAAGTAGGAGCAGACGAGATCGTCCGACTCGAGGAAGCTTGCTGCCGGAAGCACGAAGTCGGCGAGATCGGCGGTGTCGGTCTGGAACAGATCGACCACGACCGTCAGCAGATCGTCGCGCTCGAGCGCCCGCCGCAGGTCGCCGAGGCGGGGGTTGGACGCCGCGATGTTGATGTTCCAGCAGAACAGGGCGTGTGCCCTCGTCGGGTCGCGGAGCACATCCGCGAGATCCATCTGGCTCACGGGCGGAGGCGGCTCGACCTCCAGGTGGCTCGAGGTCAGATAGTCGTCATCGATACGACGCGACTCGGTTCCTGTGACGTACGTCCAGCCCGAGCCTGGTCGGCCGAGATTGCCCGTTAGTGCGGGCAGCATCGCCACCGCCCGCAGCGCGTTTCCGCCTCGCGGCTGACGCTGGAAGCCCTGGCCCAGCCAGAGCAGCGACGGCCCTGCACCGTACGCTCGGGCTGCCTGCTCGATCAACGCTGCCGGCACACCCGTCGTCTCCTCCCCCCACCCGGGCGTGCATGGCTCGAGAAGCGGCTCGAGCTCGTCGAAGCCGACGGTGTGGGCATCGACGAACGTGCGATCGAGAAGGTCGTCACGCCGGAGGACGTGCGCAAACGCGAATGCCAGAGCCGCGTCCGAGCCCGGGAACGGCTGCAGATGCAGATCTGCTGCAACTGCCGTCGGCGTCCGGATCGGATCGACGACAACCACCGTCCCCGACGCCTCCGCGAGCCACTGCTCATGCTGATGGGGCGCCGTGGCCGAGGGATTGGCACCCCAGACCAGAATGCAGCGTGCATCCAGCGCCGTCTCGGGATCGAATCCTTCTCCGGAGGAGCCGTAGAGGTACGCGAGTGCCTCGTACCCGGCCTTGTTACAGATCGTGTCGGGATCGACCTCCGTCGCACCGAGCCGATTGAAGAACCGCAGCGGAAACGCGGTTCCGAGCAGGGCGCAGGTACCGGTGTAGTGCGTGTTGAGGATCGTCGATGGCCCCGGCCCGGCAACGATCTCACCGAGCCGGGCGGCGATCTCGTCGAGGGCCTCGTCCCACGAAACCGGCTCGAACCGGCCCGACCCTTTCGGCCCGGATCGCCGCAACGGGTGCGTCAGCCGCGCCTTCATGTCGAGGAGCACACCGTTGTATGCGAGCGTGCATTTCCGACACAACTGACCCCGGCTCACATGATGAGCAGGGTCACCACGAACGTGCCGAATCTCGCCACCACGCACGCTGACCAGTACCCCACATGCGTCGTAGCAGTCGCGCGGACACGTCGTGCGGAGAAGGCGATCGCTCTGTGACGCGGCCACCGAGGAACCCTACACGGTGACCGCGTCTCTATCCCGGGGCGGTATCTCTCTCAGCCTGGATCAGGTGCTGGCGCCGACCGCCGTGCTGACACCCAGTGTGGTGCTGAACATGAGTTCGGCAAAGCGGACGCTGATCAGGTCGATCTCGCTCGCCATGTTCTCCGCGACCCACGAGGCCACGACCTGGCTGCCGGCCTCGGCATCGGCACGCGAATCCCAGACACTGAGTGAGAGGACCTCGCCGTCTCCAATCGCGACGGAGTAGGCCTTGAATCCCGGCTGGGACTGGAGGATCGGCAGAATGCCTTCCTCGGCGCGCCGGGCGAGCTCGTCCGCGTCGCCGTTGAGCTTGTAGGTGGCCATCCGTGCTTGCACAGGGACTCCCTTCGTCGGCCGACCCCTGGAGCGCCGCGGCGCGGCGTCCACTCGGTCAGCGGCTCGGCTCTAGCCTGACAGATCAGCGATGTCCGTGCCACGTCGCGGGGTGAAGAACCGGTGATCGCTCGACGTCGATCCAGCGATCCTCCCTTCGTTCCCGATCGATAGCCCGCCACGCGTGCAGGAGCCTGTTCGCCGTCCACGAACCCGGTCGAGTGGGCAGATCCAAGGAACCTGCCGGGCGTCGAACGAACGTTCGGCCCCGAGCTCGCTGCGGCGTGCTTGCTGATCCACCCGTCGGACAGCCTTCTTCGCAGCCAGTGCTGCCGCGGCGGCGGGCTGCCCTGATCGGCCTGTCACTCGTCCTTCTCGTCCTCATGTCGTCGTCCCCTGCGTCAGCTGCGCCGAGGATGCCGGTTGGGTTTCACGACGATGCAACATTCCGCTGGGGTGTCGGAGCCACAGCTGATCTCGCCAGAGCGAGCTCCGCTCACGCGTCGGTGATCCGTACGATCGCGGACTGGCGCACGATCGCACCGACCCGGCCACGGAGAGCGGGAGACTCGTTCGATCCGGCCTACAGGTTCAGCAACCTCGACGATTTCGTGCGGAACGCTCAGCGGCATGGGCTCCAGGTGATGATCACAATCTGGGGAACCCCGGAATGGGCAAATGGCAGCGAGGGTCCCAACGTGGTGCCGACGCGCGCTGGCGACATGACGAACTTCGGGCGGGCGATCGCCGACCGCTACTCGGGCCGATATGCGGGATACCCCCATGTCGGCCGCTACTCGATCTGGAACGAACCGAACCTGGAGATCTTCCTGGCGCCCCAGTTCGACCGGAACGGCGCGATCGCGAGCCCCCGCACCTACGCCACGCTCTACCGGGCCGGCTATGCGGGTATCAAGGCAGGAAACGCCTCGGCGCTCGTCGCAATCGGCGAGACGTCGAATCAGGGGCGCGATCGGCCGGCCCGGGGTGCCGCCGCCGACTCGGTAGCACCCGGCACCTTCGCGCGCCTCCTGGCCCGAGAGCGCCACCTGTCATTCGACGCCTACGCAACACACCCGTATCC